>CAJOQC010000167.1 GCA_905236785.1 uncultured Selenomonadaceae bacterium | reverse complement strand
TCTCAGTAAGAAATAAAATTTATAGCTGAGAGTAGTATCAAAAATATTTTCGAAAAAATTTTCCCTTTCTTTTGCCCTTAAACTTATCCACAGGGAAAGATAAAAATTGTCTTGCTGATTTTGCGGCTTAAATTGCATTATCCACAGCCCAAGATAAAATGCCGGGTTATTTTTGTGGATAAGTACAACATATTGTATCTCCTTGACAACGTGATACAATATGTTGTATCATGCAAACATAAAGAGTTGGCCACTCCGAATGTATAATTTCGATGAAATTGTCGCTTATATAGAAGGAAGGACAGGGAATTATCATGATTATTGACGATGTTGAAGTAAAAATCGAAGGTTTGCCGGATGCCGACAAAAAAGAAATTTCCCAATATGTTGATTATGTCCGCTCCAAAACTGACAAGCCGGTGAAATCCATGACCGTGAGGGATGCCGGCGACGGCAACGTCACGCTTCATTATGAGCTTGAAACGGAAAAATTCGAGCGTATACGTCGCATAACCGGATACCTTGTGGGTACTATCGACCGCTGGAACGACGCCAAACGCTACGAAGAGCATGAGCGCGTAAAACATGCCGGCTGACATGGAACTTCGTATTGCCGGCATCGAGAATGATTCGATAGTTGACGGCGAGGGTTGCCGTTTTACGATTTTTGTTCAAGGTTGCCCTCGACGTTGCCGAAACTGCCACAACGAGGCGGCGCAAAACTTTGATGGCGGCGTTGTTGTCGATACCGAAGAAATAGTAAAAAAAATCGCCGCCAATCCGCTTTTGGACGGCGTTACCTTTAGCGGCGGCGAACCATTTTGCCAAGGTGCGCCGCTAACGGAAATAGCCGACAAGGTTCATGCCATGGGGCTTAATGTGTGGGTTTACAGCGGCAATACCTTTGAAGAATTGGCGTCTTCTGCCGACGAAAACGTAAAAGGTCTTCTTAATGCGGCCGATGTTTTGGTTGACGGAGAGTATATGGACGAATTGCGGGACTTGTCACTAAAGTTTCGCGGCTCGTCGAATCAACGGATTATAGACCTAAACAAAACCCGCGCCGCTCATGCCGTGGTTTTATACTGATAGCACAAAACCTTCCCTGCAAACAGGGAAGGTTTTATTTTCATTATTATTTTATCACGCTAAAACGCGAGCCAAACGCACCAACTCGGGGTCAAGGGTCTTTTTGTTGTTCACCGCGTCAAAAAGATTGATGCTGACAACCTTGCCCATGTCAAAGCCAAACACTACGTTGGATATGCCGGAAATAATCGCCAAGGCCGCTTTTTCGCCAAGCATGGAGGCTTTCATTCTGTCCTCCACCGTGGGCGAACCGCCGCGCTGAATATAGCCCAATACCGACACGCGGGTGTCAATCCCCGTCTGTTGCTCCACGACTTTGCCAAGACCGATTGCGCTACACGCGCCTTCCGCCACAACGATTATACTGTAGCGTTTGCCTTTTTCGTACATTTCTTTTAGCTCATGGCACATATTGTCAAGGTCGTACTTCACTTCCGGCACAAGAATGTACTCCGCGCCGCCGGCGATGCCTGTCATCATGGCAAGCCAGCCGGATTTATGCCCCATAACCTCGACAATCATTATGCGCCGATGCGCCGACGCCGTGTCCCGAAGTTTGTTTATGGCATCCACTATGGTGTTGGCGGCGGTGTCCGCGCCGATTGTATAATCCGTACCCCACACGTCGTTGTCGATTGTGCCGGGCAAGCCAACAATGGGAAGCCCAAACTCTTTGCTGAGCATAGAGCCGCCGGTCAAAGAACCGTCGCCGCCGATTATAACCAAACCTTCAATGCCATGACTTCTTAAATTGTCAAAGGCTTTTTTACGACCTTCGGGTGTCTTAAACTCGCTGCTTCTGGCCGTACCCAAAAAAGTGCCGCCCCGCTGAATCATGTCGCTGACGCTGTGGCGGGTAAGCTGTTCCATGTCGTCTTTTATCATGCCGCGATAGCCGTTATGGATGCCCCAAACGTCCACGCCTTCATGAATTGCCGTGCGAACAACGGCGCGAGCGGCCGCGTTCATGCCGGGGCTGTCACCGCCGGAGGTCATTACGGCTATTGCTTTTTTTATCATGCGTCGTCTTCACCTCGTAATCACAAATCATCGTCGTCGTCGTCAGTTCCCGCCGTGGAGGCATGGAAAGTTTGCGTGCCGTTTTTGCCGGCTTCTACGGCTTTTTCCATAATGGACTTAATGTCGTCGCCGTCGTCCATCATTTGAAGTTGGGTCATCTCTATGAGCATGGGGAGGTTTACGCCCGTCACTACGCCGTAATTGTCGCTACGGGGGAGATTGTTCTCCGCATCGCCTGCGGCCATGCGGCAAGCGGCATTAAATGGACTGCCGCCGAAAAGATCGTTTAAGAACAACACTCCGCCGTCGCAGTCAAGTTCTTTAATGGCGGCCTGATATTTTCTTATCACGTCATCGGGGCCTTCGCCGGGTATCAAGGTAACGGCGCGAACATTTTTTTGTTCGCCGCAAATCATCTCGCAACTTTTAACCAATTCCTCGGCAAATCGGCCGTGAGTGCCGACAATTATTCCAAACATTTTACTGCCTCCTTCGGAAACTTTGGAAATTTGAGAATATTATATATTTCTGTCCTTTGCCTGTCAAGAAATCAAGTTTCAAAAAACGGCGACACCTTATTGCACAGATGTCGCCGTCATTTTATCGCTTGAGTTTACCCGACAAGCCGATATTTTTATCAGTCAACTTTCACATGGAAAGCGTCTTTGCCCGCGAAAACCGCCGATTCGCCAAGCTCTTCCTCAATGCGGAGAAGCTGGTTGTATTTTGCCACGCGCTCGCTACGGTTCGGTGCGCCGGTCTTAATCTGCCCGGCGTTAAGGGCAACAACCAAGTCGGCGATGGTGGTGTCCTCGGTCTCGCCGGAACGGTGGGACACAATCGCGCTGTAGCCGGCTTTGTGCGCCATTTTGATAGCCGCCAAAGTTTCGGTCAAAGAACCAATCTGGTTGACTTTGATGAGGATGGCGTTGGCCGCGCCCATGTCGATGCCTTTTTTGAGGCGTTTGGTGTTGGTAACAAAGAGGTCGTCGCCGACAAGCTGAACTTTGTCGCCAAGCTCTTTGGTGATGAGTTGCCAACCTTCCCAATCTTCTTCGTCAAGAGGATCTTCGATGGAGATGATGGGATATTTTTCAACCAAGGCTTTCCAATGAGCAACAAGCTGTTCCGTGGTGTAGGTCTGGCCGGATTTGGGCTGTTTGTATTCGCCCTGTTTCTCGCCTTTCCATTCGCTGGCGGCAACGTCCATGGCAAGGACGAAATCTTTGCCGGGTTTGTAGCCGGCTTTTTCGATGGCTTTGATGATGTACTCAATAGCTTCTTCGTCGCTCTTGAGGTTCGGCGCAAAACCGCCTTCGTCGCCAACGGAAGTGGCATGGCCGTCTGCTTTAAGGAGTGATTGCAGCGCATGGAAAACTTCGCTTGACCATTGCATACATTCTTTGAAGGTAGGTGCGCCGACGGGCATAACCATAAATTCCTGCACGTCGATGTTGTTGGCCGCATGAGCGCCGCCGTTTAGAATGTTCATCATGGGAACGGGGAGAAGGCCTGCCTGACTGCCGCCCAAGAAACGATAAAGAGGAACTTCTTCGCTGGCCGCCGCAGCTTTTGCCGCCGCCATGGAAACAGCCAAAATGCCGTTCGCGCCCAATTTGCTCTTGTCGTCGGTGCCGTCGGCTTTAAGCATCACGCGATCCACCGCTTCGGTGTCCGCCGCATCAATGCCGATAAGTTTTTCCGCCAAGATGTCGTTGACGTTGGCAACGGCTTTTTGAACGCCTTTGCCGTTATAGCGGCCTTTGTCGCCGTCGCGAAGCTCCAAAGCCTCAAACTGGCCGGTGGAAGCGCCGCTGGGGGACGCTGCGCGACCAAAACTGCCGTCCTCAAGGACAACATCGACTTCAACTGTCGGGTTGCTGCGAGAGTCAACGATTTCACGGGCATGAACGCACTTAATTTTGCTGTTACGCATCAATATCACTCCTGTTAAATAGTCTGAATTTATTAACTAAGCAGTATATTACTGCAATTCGGGCAATTTGTCAACAACGAATAAAATATGAACAATGCCGTAAATTTGCAATGTATCGGCAGGATTTTTTATATCTTTGGCGAATGTTTCAAGGTTAATTTTATTTAACGATAATGTTAAAATAATCGGAGAGTTTTATGAAGTACAACGAATTGGGCAACACCGGCTTGAAAGTCGGCGAGATTGGCATGGGCTGCGAAGGTTTTGCCGAAGAAAACTGCAAGATGACGGCAAGACTTTTCGATGCGGCGGAAAGTTTGGGTGTAAATTATTTCGATCTTTACACGTCTAACCCCGACGTTCGCCGCGCCGTGGGCGATGCGCTGAAGGGGCGGCGCGAAAAATTTATCGTGCAGTCCCACATTTGCTCCGTGTGGCAGGACGGGCAATATAAACGAACCCGCAAGTTGGCGGAGGTGAAGGCGGGCTTTGAGGAGATGATGCGCCTTTTGCAGACGGATTACATCGACGTGGGGATGATTCACTATTGCGATTCCCTTGCCGATTGGGAGGAAATAGAAACAGGGGGCATTATAGATTATGCCCGGGAATTAAAAGCTGCCGGGCGTGTTCGTCATATCGGCCTTAGCAGTCATAATCCGTTGGTGGCTCTAAAGGCTGTTAAAAGCGGCAGTATCGAGGTGTTGATGTTCAGCGTCAACCCCTGTTACGATCTTCAGCCCGCCGGCGAGGACGTTGAGGAACTTTGGAATCCCCAAAATTACGCGGGGAATTTGGTCAACATGGATGCTGACCGACAGAAACTTTACGAAACCTGTCAGCGTTTGGGCGTTGGCATTACGGTGATGAAATGTTTCGGCGGCGGCGATTTGCTTGACGCGAAACTTTCCCCCGCCGGCGCGGCTTTAACGGCGCATCAATGCATACACTACGCCCTGACGCGGCCCGCCGTTGCGGTGGTCTTGGCGGGGGCGCACAGCGTCAAAGAGCTAAAAGACAGCGTTGCCTATGAACAGGCAAGCGACGAAGAAAAAGATTACGCCGCCGCCTTCTCTGCATTTCCGCGAATAAATTGGGAGGGGCATTGTATGTATTGCAGCCATTGCGCCCCATGTCCGCAGAAAATCGACATTGCTTCGGTGACGAAGTTTCTTAACTTAACACGGGCGCAAAAGGAATTGCCCGAAACCGTGCGGGAACATTATAAACTTTTGCCCCGACATGGCGGCGATTGCGTAAAATGCGGCGTTTGCGAAACCCGTTGCCCCTTCGGCGTAAAAATTCGCGAGAACATGAAAAAGGCCGCAGAAGTTTTTGGATATTAAATGCTTGCCCCTCGGCAAGCGCGTATATTAAAGGAGAAATATAAATGCCGGTAATGGATTATTTAGAGCGCAACGCCAAACTTTACGGCGACGAAATTGCTCTTGTGGAGCTTAACCCTGCCGAACCGGACGGCAGACGATTAAGCTGGAAGGAATACAGCCTTATTGAATCAAACGCTTTTTCGCCCTATCGCCGCGAAATAACATGGCACGTTTTCGACGAAAAGGCAAACCGTTGCGCCAACCTTTTGTTAAGTCGCGGCATAAAAAAAGGCGACAAAGTGGCCATAATCATGTACAACAGCCTTGAGTGGCTGCCAATTTATTTTGGCATATTAAAGACCGGGGCTATTGCCGTACCCTTTAACTTTCGCTACGATGCGTCGGAAATTCTCTATTGCGCCGAGCTTGCCGAAGTGGATGCCATAATGTTTGGGCAGGAGTTTATCGGGCGCATCGAGGCCAACGCGGAACGATTGTCAAAGGGGCGGCTCTTAATCTATGTGGGCGACGGTTGCCCCACCTTTGCCGAAAGTTATCATCTGTCGGTGGCGGATTGTTCCGGCGAAAAGCCGCAGGTTGCGCCCATTACCGACGATGATTTCGGCGCGATTTATTTTTCCTCCGGCACTACGGGCTTTCCGAAAGCGATTTTGCACAAGCACCAAAGCCTTACGCAGGCGGCGCAAATGGAGCAAAAGCACCACGCCACTTCCCGCGACGATTGCTTTTTGTGCATACCGCCCCTTTATCACACCGGCGCAAAGTTTCATTGGATGGGCAGTTTGGTGGCGGGAAGCCGCGCCGTTTTGCTGAAGGGAACAAAACCCGAAGTGATTTTTGACGCAGTGTCGAAGGAAAAATGCACCATCGTTTGGCTTTTGGTGCCATGGGCGCAGGATATTTTGGATGCTTTGGACAGCGGCAAATTGAAAATCGAGGATTATGACTTGTCCCGTTGGCGTCTCATGCACATTGGCGCGCAACCCGTGCCGCCAAGTTTGGTGCGGCGTTGGAAAAAATATTTCCCCCATCATGACTACGACACCAACTATGGACTTAGCGAATCCACTGGCCCGGGGTGCGTGCATCTTGGCATGGAAAATGTGGCTAAGGTGGGCGCAATAGGCGTGCCGGGCTATCGTTGGGAGTGCAAAATCATCGACGAAAACGGCAACAGGGCAGAGCGCGGGCAGGTGGGCGAATTGTGCGTCAAAGGCCCGGGGGTTATGACGTGCTACTATCGCGACGAAAAAGCCACGGCGGAAGTCTTAAAGGACGGCTGGCTCTTGACCGGGGATATGGCGCAACAAGACGAGGACGGATTTTATTTTTTGGTGGATCGCAAAAAAGACGTTATCGTAAGCGGCGGCGAAAATATTTACCCCGTGCAGATCGAAGATTTCCTCCACAAGTTCGACAAGATTAAGGATGCGGCGGTCATCGGCATCGCCGACCGACGCCTGGGCGAAATAAGCGCGGCGATAATAGAAGTAAAAGAGGGCGTAACCTGCACCGAAGAAGAAGTAAACGAGTTTTGCATGAATTTGCCCCGCTACAAACGGCCGAAGAAAATTATTTTCGCCCCCGTGCCGCGAAACGCCACGGGAAAAATCGAAAAGCCCGCTCTTCGCAAGCGTTACGGCGCAGAGAACTTGGTGGCGGCGGAAAACAGAAGTTAGGAGTGTGTGTCATGTTTAGATTTGCCCACAACAACTTAAACGTGCTTGATTTAGGAAAAAGCCTAAAGTTTTACGAGGAAGCCTTGGGGCTAAAGGAACTGCGGCGCGTTGACGGCGGCGATTTTATTCTTGTGTATCTTGGGGATGCATACCAAAGCCAACATCAGTTGGAGCTTACCTGGTTAAAAGATCGCCATGAGCCGTATAACTTGGGCGACAACGAGTTTCATTTGGCTTTTACCGCGAAGGACTTTGACGCGGCGCATGAAAAACATGAAAAAATGGGCTGTATTTGCTACGAGAACCAAGCCATGGGAATTTATTTCATAAGCGACCCCGACGGCTATTGGCTGGAAGTATTGCCGGAGTGATTTTTCTATAAACCAAAAAAGCAACCGCTTTCTCGGCAACGAGAGGACGGTTGCTTTTTTTAGGTAAGGTAGCCTCAAAAAAAACTCCTCCGTCAGCCCTGCTGCCTGCCATATCCCTCCAAATACGGCGCAAAAGAAAAATACGGTGACGGCGGCGCAGGTCTGTGGTATAATGCAATGTTGACAAAGATGATAAACATATTTTGGAGGAAAAACAGTGATTGCTGAATGGGAATCGTTTTTGACCGACAAGATTGAAGGCTTTTTTAACGATAAGTTGGCAGGGGATATAGAACCTGCGGAACTTTTTCGCGCCGTGGAAAAAGAAATAGCCAAACAAAAACGGGCGGCCAAGGAGGACGGCGTTTTGCCCGGCGCGTATTTTGTTTTTTTGGGCGAAAATGATTATAACCGTTTGTCGGCGGGGCGCATCATCGACATGGCGCAGCTTTCGGCGCAAAAAGAAATAATACGCTCGGACGGTTTTGCCCGCGAGCTTAAGGTTATGCTGAGAAAAGACCCGTCAATGAAAAGCGGCCTTAGAATTGAAGCCCGCACCGCCGAAGAAGAAAAGAAAGACAACCACACCAGCGACGGCGAGGATGCGCCGGAGGAAACAATAGTTTTGGAACGGCTAAAATACAAAAATCCTCTTAATCTCCCTGCCTGTCATACCATCGCCGCTCTGTCGGTGAAAGAAGGTGTGGACGAAGGCTCTTATCTTGATTTTGGGGAAAAGAAAATATACATAGGCCGCAGGGACAGAAGCGACTTTATCGTCACCGACGACAGCGTGTCCCGCCTTCATGCCTCCGTCGAATACGATATGTGCCGTCATCTTTTGCGGGACGAAGAAAGCGCAAACGGCACTTTTGTCAACGGCAACAGGATTGACAAAATATATCTTAAAGACAACGACGAAATAAAAATAGGCAATACTGTTTTGCGCTACGAGGTGTTATAGTGAACAATATCGCCGTAAAAATAATAAGTGTCATTCTTGAATACGGTATGTTGTTTTGGTTCTTGTTCTTTGTGGCGCGATTGGCCAAGGTCTTTCGCGACGACATAAAAGCCAAGCGGCGGGAGCTTTTTGCCCATGCTCTCCCCCATGAGGCTGTTTTAACCTGCATTGAAGGCGATGCCGCCTTTTTGGGGCGTCGCTTTGCTTTTTCGGACAAAATATCCATTGGCAGAAGCGACGACAACGACATCATTGTGCCGGAAACTTTTGTTTCTCATAATCATGCCGTCATACGGGCAAAAAACAATCTTTATGTCATCGAGGACTTAAACAGCGCAAACCATACTTACCTTAACAATCGCGAGTTAAAAGGCAAGGCGTATATTAAAGACGGAGATTTTATCCGCGTGGGCAGTTTGGTTTTTCAATTTGGGAGGTGATGAGTTGCCGAAGATTTACATGGCAACGGACAAAGGCAATGTTCGCCCCGTCAACGAGGACAGCGGCGGTGTTTTTGAAAATTTTTTCGCGGTGGCGGACGGCATGGGCGGCCACGCCGCAGGAGAAACCGCCAGCCATATGCTCATTGAAGCGGCGGAGCGTTTTGCAAAAGACGTAAACAGCGCACAGAGCGCGGAAGAAACGACCCACTTGCTGAAAAAAACAATCGTCGCCGCCAACGGGGAAATTTTTCGTCGCGCCGCCGACGACGAACACCTGCGCGGCATGGGGACCACGGCGGTGCTTTGCGCCCTGCGGGGCAATATTGCGATTTTTGCCCATGTGGGGGACAGCAGACTTTATGTTTTGCGTGGCGACGAATTAAAACAGCTCACCACGGATCATTCTTATGTTCAAGAGCTTGTAGCCCGCGGCGAAATAACCCCCGAAGAAGCCAAGACCCATCGCCGAAAAAATCTTCTCATGCGGGCGGTGGGTGTTGCCGAGAACGTAAAAATCGACACGGGAACTTACCCATTGCAACGAAACGACATTATATTGCTTGCCACCGACGGCCTTACCAATATGCTCGCCGACGAAGAGATAATCGACGGGCTGCGGCGGGAAAACCCCGCCGACGAACTCATACAGGCGGCTTTGATGGCCGGAGGCAGAGACAATATAACGGCTGTTGCGGTAAAGTGCGATGATGTATAAAAGTTTCGGACTTTTGGCGGGGGCGTTGGGAGTTTTGGTCTGCGGCATCGGCGACTTGCTCCTAAGAAGCGCGGCGAATATGCCGAACGGACTTTCGCCCCATTTGTCGAACTGGCCGTTTTGGCTTTTGGGTGTGGTGCTTTTAACCCTTTTCATTCAAGCGGTTCTCGCTGCGGCGCGGCCAAAACCCGACCCGCTTTTGTTCCCCATGACCATGTTTTTGGTGAGCGTGGGCGTTGTTATGATTGCAAGGCTAAAGCCCGACCTTTTGGTGCCGCAACTTCGTTGGCTGGTCATAGGGCTGTTGGTTCTTCTTGTCATGCTAAGGCTTAACAATTACGTCGGCAAACTGTGCCGTTATCAGTATATATGGGGCATTTTGTGCATTGTCGTTTTGTCCATGGCGATACTGTTCGGCACGGAAATCGGCGGCAGTCGCAACTGGCTCGTCATCGGCTCTTTTCGGGTGCAACCTTCGGAATTTGGCAAAATTCTTTTGGTGTTGTTTTTGGCCTCCTACCTTTCCGACCATAACAGTGTGCTGACGGAAACAAAAAATAAAATTTTAGGCTTTTCCCTGCCTCAACTTCGTTTTATTGCGCCCTTGGCGGCGATATGGGGAATTTCCCTGTTGATGTTCGTCTTGCAACGGGATTTAGGCTCGGCGTTGCTTTTTTTCGGCATCGCGATTTTGATGACCTACATGGCGACGAACAATCTTTTTTATCTTTTGTCCGCCCTTTTGTTCTTTGCAGTGTCCGCAGTTGCAAGTTATTTTATGTTCGGCCATGTGCAAAACCGTTTTGACATTTGGCTAAACCCATGGGCAGACCCGACGGGGGGAGCATACCAAGTAATTCAATCCATGTTCGCCTTTGCGTCGGGGGGCGTGTGGGGCGTGGGTTTTGGTGAGGGGCAACCTTCCCTTATACCCGAAGTACACACGGATTTTATTTATGCGGCGGCGGCGGAGGAATTTGGTTTAATCGGCTCGTTGACCATACTTATTGTTTACGCCCTGTTTTTTTACGAAGGATTAAAAATCGCCATAAGCCTAAACTCCGCCGACAAAATTTTGTTGGCGGGTGGAATTTCGGTTGTATTTTTCCTTCAATCATTTATAATTATTGCCGGAGTTACAAAGTTTTTGCCGCTTACGGGGATAACTCTTCCCTTTATAAGTTACGGCGGCAGTTCCATGGTGTCATGCTTTACCATGCTTGGTATGCTTTTGGCGTTATCGCGAAAATAAATCATGAACAAAGACGAAACAAAGCATATAAAACAAAACATATTGACGGTGGCGGGCGCGTTGTTGGGGCTTTTTGCCCTTTTGGGCGCGTACATAACATATTTGCAAACCTTTGCCGCCGACGATTTGGCCAAAAACCCTCTTAATCGACGCAATACGGATATTGCCGCAGGAATTGTTCGAGGCGATATATTTGATGCCGACGGGGAAATCCTGGCCACGATAAACGCCGAAGGCAAACGGGAATATTCCATGGGTTCTGCCGCCGCCTTCGTCACGGGTTATTTTGCCGACGAATTGGGCAGCACGGAGATAGAACGCTACGCCGGGCGGCAACTCTTGGGCATTGACGAAAATCTTGCCAAGTTAGGGCCTATCGGCAAATTGTTCTTGCCTTTGCGGGGCAACGATGTATATTTGACCATTGACGGACGAATCCAACGGACAATATACGATGCCATGGCGGGAAAGCGCGGCGCGGCGGTGGTGCTTGACGCAGACAGCGGCGCGGTGCTGGCCTTGGTGTCCGCCCCCGCCTACGACCCGAACTTTGTAAAAGAAGAATGGGAAGCCATAAACAACGATGAAGGCCGCCCCCTGTTAAACCGCGCCTTAAACGGGCTTTACCCGCCGGGGTCTACCATTAAGCCCATAATTGCCGCCGCCGCCCTTAAAAGCGGCCTCACCGACGACCATGAGGTTTTTGAATGTAGCGGCTCTTTGGACGTGGGCGGCGGCTACAGCATACATGAAAGCCATGGGGACGTGCATGGGCGCACAAAACTTGAAGACGCCATCACAAAATCATGCAACGTAACCTTCGGCACTCTTGCCATGCGTCTTGGCGAACAACGCTTGATGCGTGTCTTTGAAGATTTCGGTTTCAAAAAAAGCGGCGACGAAGAAATACGCTATCATGACGCGAATTTGCCCGCCGACGCTCATCTTGACCAAGGAGACATAGCGCAGTTGGGCATTGGGCAAAGTTATCTTTTGGTATCGCCCATGACCATGGCCTTGGCGGCGGAAGCATTTATGAACGGCGGCAAGGTGATGCGCCCCTATTTGGTGGAGCGCGTGACAAACATAAAGGGCAAGGAATTATATACCGCCAAAAGCAAAGAATATTTTTCGGTGAATAACGACCGCGGAGAGATTGACAAAATTTTCGGCTATATGAAACTGGTGGTTGAAAAAGGCACGGGGCGCGGCGCGTTTGTGCACGGCGTGACCGTGGCGGGCAAAACCGGCACGGCGGAAAACCCCGGCGGGCAAGACCACGGGTGGTTTATCGGCGCGGCAGACAACGGCAAGCGACGCATAGCCTTCGCCATACTGGCGGAAAACGGCGG
>CAJOQC010000166.1 GCA_905236785.1 uncultured Selenomonadaceae bacterium | reverse complement strand
ATACGGCATATTGTTGCCGTTGTGTTACGGGAGGCAACTTTACCGTTGTCTCCCGCTTTTTTGTGAGGAAAACATGATTTTTGCCGAAATTTCCCATATTGCCCCCCGTTCCCCCGCCGACAAAAGCGGGCTAAGAGTCGGCGACAAAATTCTTGCGGTAAACGGCGAAATCCCCGCCGACATCATCGACATAAGTTTTGCTTTTGCCGAAAAAAAACTTTCCCTCTCGGTGGAACGGGCAAACGGCAAGCGCGAAACGGTGAATATCCTAAAGCGAATTGACGAGAACTTGGGCGCGGACTTTACCGAGGCAGTCTTTGACGGCGTGCGACGTTGCCGAAACAACTGCTTGTTTTGTTTCGTCAACATGATTGCTCCCGATATGCGAAGGAGTTTGTCGGTGAAGGACGACGACTACCGCCTTTCCTTTCTCTACGGCAATTTCATAACCCTCACCAACATGAGGGAGGAAGATTTCGGGCGAATTAGGCGGCTAAATCTCTCACCTCTTTATGTTTCCGTTCATTGCACCGACGGCGAGACGCGAGCCAAGCTCCTCCGCAACCCCGAGGCGGCGAAAATCGGCGAGCAACTCGACCGCTTGGAAGAGGCGATGGCGGAGTATCACACCCAGGTGGTTCTGTGCCGAGGAATAAACGACGGCGAGATACTTGAAAAAACCATCGCGGATATTTACGCCCGCCGCCCTGCGGCACTTTCCATGGCGGTTGTACCCGTTGGCGTTACGAAATTCAGGCGGGACAAGGCGGCTCTTTGCGGCTTTGACAAAAATTCCGCCGCCGAAGTTATCAAAACTGCCGAAAAGTGGCAGGAAAAATTTCGCAACGAAACCGGCGAAACATTTTTGTATTTAAGCGACGAATTTTATATTTTAGCCCGGAAGGAATTTCCTCCCGTCGAATATTACGACGATTTTCCGCAAATTGAAAACGGCATCGGAATGGCGAGAAATTTTATCGACGAATGGGAAAACGCCGAAGTGATTTTTCTCCCCTACGAGGAAAAAACCACCGTATATACCCTTTGCGGCGAAGGGATAGCCGCCGCCCTTGTTAAACTGAAGGACAAGGCCGTTGCCATGCAAAAAAATTTAATCGCCCATGTTTTGCCCGTCAAGAACGAGTTTTTCGGCGGAACGGTGAATGTGTCGGGGTTGTTGACCGCCGCCGACCTCAAAAACGCCATAAAACCAATCGCCGACAACGCCGACGGGATATTGATACCTGCCACGGCTCTTAGAAAAGGCGGGGAAGTTTTTTTGGACGACATAAGTTTGGCGGAACTGCAAGGGGAGTTTCCGCAGGTTAAAATATTGCCCGTGGCAAGGGGCGACGAGTATAAACAAGTGTTGTTAAACTTTAGGAAGTGAAAAAGATGAAACCTATAGCCGCCATAGTCGGCAGACCCAACGTGGGGAAGTCCACGCTGTTTAACCAAATCGGCAAACGCAAAGTTTCCATAGTGGACGATATGCCGGGAGTCACGCGGGACAGAATATATATGGATGCCCAGTGGCTAAATCACGAGTTTACCCTTGTGGACACGGGGGGCATTGAGATAAACGTGAAGGGCGGCATGATGAACCTTGTCCGCGCCCAAGCGCAAATTGCCATGGACGAGGCTGACGCAATAATTTTCGTCACCGACGGCCGCGCCGGCCTGCAGGAGGACGATGAGCGAATAGCCGCACTTCTTCGCCGCTCGCAAAAGCCCGTTATACTTGCCGTCAACAAAACCGACAGCACGGAGCGCGACGCTTATGTTTACGAGTTTTACGCCTTGGGGCTTGGCGACCCCTTCGGCATTTCCGCTTCAAACGCCTTGGGGCTTGGCGATTTGCTTGATGCATTGGTGGATGCCTTCGACAAAATGAAAAAAGAGGACGACAAGGACGAGGACGAAATCGCCGTGGCGGTGATAGGCCGCCCCAACGTGGGGAAATCCTCCATCGTCAACAAAATTTTGGGCGAAGAGCGGGTAATCGTAAGCGACGTGCCCGGCACAACACGGGACGCAATCGACACTCATTTTACCGCCGACGGCGCGAAGTTTACCCTTATCGACACGGCGGGCATGAGGAAAAAGGGCAAGATTGATTTGCCCGTTGAGCGTTACAGCGTCATGCGTTCCTTGCGGGCGATTGACCGTGCCGACGTGGTGCTTATGATGATAAACGCGGCGGAGGGCATCACCGAACAGGACAAAAAAATCGCCGGCTATGCCCATAATTCCGGCAAAGGCACGGTTATTATCGTCAACAAATGGGATATATTCCCCGACAAGGACGAAAAATCGACACTGCGGTTTACGGATGACTTGCGGCGGGAATTGGCGTTTTTGCAATACGCCCCGGTGCTTTACGCCTCGGCCTTGACGGGGCAGAGGATAAACAGGGTCACGGAACTTGTAAAATATGTCGCCGACCAACAGTCCATGCGGGTGCAGACCAGCATACTAAACGAACTTGTCCGCGAGGCCGTAAGCGTCAACCCGCCCCCATCACACAAGGGCAGGCAGTTAAAAATTTACTTTATGACTCAAGTCGGCATAAAACCGCCGAAATTTGTGATTTTTGTCAACGACGAAACATTGATGCACTTTTCGTATTTGCGCTTTTTGGAGAACAAACTGCGGGAAACCTTCGGCTTTGAAGGCGCGCCGCTAAAGTTAATCACTCGCAACAGGAAAAACAAAGAAGGGGACGAAAACTTATGATTTCTTATCTTGTCGCGCTTGTTTTAAGTTATTTGGTCGGTTCGGTGCCAAACGGCCTTATCTGCGGAAAATTTTTGTGGAACGTGGATTTACGAGAACATGGCAGCCGCAACATCGGCGCAACCAACGCTTGGCGCACCATCGGCAAAGCGGCGGGAATTTTGATTTTTCTTCTTGATTTTCTAAAGGGCGTTATCGCCGTGTACTTGGGTCTTATTTTTGTAGGTCCGCCCCTTGCCCTCGTTTTATGCGGGCTTATGGCTATTGCCGGTCATTCTCTTTCGGTGTTTTTGCACTTTAAGGGCGGCAAAGGCGTAGCGACGGGCTTGGGGGTTATCGCCATGCTTATGCCCCAAGTGACGGCGATAGTTTTCTTGGCGTGGCTCGCCATTGTTTACCGCACCCGTTTTGTGTCTTTGGGGTCTATAGTTGCCGCCGCCTTTGTGCCTATATTGGCATGGTTTTTTCACTATCCGCGAGAATTTGTCATGTTTGGCGTGATAGCCGCCGCCCTTATTATTGTTCGCCACAAGGCCAACATTTCGCGGCTGTTAAACGGCACGGAGAGCAAAATCAGCGCGGGCGGCAAATGATGTTTTGTGTTGCAAGGAGGCTTTTTTGATGAAATATGTAGCGGGCGCGGCTGGCATCCTGTTGGTTTTGTTTTTGTTGGGGGATTACGTCTTTTTCCTCTTCGCCTTTTTATTGGGCGCGGCGGCGATTTATTGCCTGTACCGCGCCGCCAAAGCCTTCGGCGAGTGGAAGATGACCGACGAAGAATGGAAAAACAAACTTGCCGCCGAAGAAGAAAAAGAACTGCAAAAATTGCAAGCCGCAGAACAAGAAAATGCGGAAGAAAAGCCCCGTCGCCAAGCCCGCTCCCGCAACAAGCGGGAAAAGGCGGACGGGTTTATGGTGGTGCTTTTTGTCATGCTCTCCTTTATCCCCGGGTATCTTTCCGTGGAGGCGTTAAGCTACAGCGACGGTGCGCCCGCGAGCGTGCAAGCCCCGGCCGCCAACTTCTCCCCCGCCAGCGCAACCATAACGGGGGCGGAGGTTTCTTCGTCCTCCCTGCCAAAACCGGCCATGGCAATTATAACGGGGGTAATTCTTCTTTGTTTCGGCGCGATAATGTTCATGCTCTTTATTGCGTCCCTAAAATATTTTCGCCGCTATTCGCGCAAAATATTGACCGTTGCGGCGGGTACTTTTGTTTGCGGCGGGGTTTTCTTGGCCGTGGGGACAATCAATTTTTCTAAGGGCAACGAGGCCGCCGACACGAAAGGTGCGGCGGTTGTCGCCTCAACTTCCGCCGAAAGTTCCTCATCTTCTGCCGCCGCCAACGAAGGCAATGAGGCTAAAACGCAGGAAAAGAGCGAGGCCGTCGAAGAAAAGAGCGAAAGTCAAACAACGGTTGTGTCTCGCGCCGAAGCGGTGCAGGACAAGGAAGCAGTGAAGAAATATCTTGACAAGGGAAGCCCCATGGGCGAGCTTGCCGCCGCCAAAAAAATCGCGGGGCTTCATTCCTTTGAAAAAGCATCCCCGCAAGTTTTGACGAAATATATGGAGCAAGTGGGCAAATTGGCGGAAAAATCCCTCAGCCCCGCCTATCTTGAAAAGGGTGCGGAGGAAACGGCCAAACTTTGCGAAGAATATTATTCGGCGGAGTTTTTAATCGCCCGGGAGTATCAAAAAGCCAAAGAAAAAAGCACCGCCGTGAACGAAAAAAACCTCAAGGAAATTTCGGAACGTCAAAACGCCGCCATGGGCGAAATTGTCCGCTTGGCCAAATGGAGCGGCGGGAAAATATAGCGTTGATTTTCATTTGACATACTACCGAAAAAACTATAAAATACAATTGTATAGTTGCTTCTTTTGTATTTTTTGTATGTATGCAATATACAATACGCTGAAAATGAGTCGGCGTTATCCGTAAATCATAAAAAAACAGGGGGTGATCACGATAATTGAGACGGCATTGATTGGGCTTGCCGCAGCTGCCGTCGGCACAGGCGCAGGCTATGTCTTTAGAAAGCGCACAGCCGAAGCAATCATCGGCTCGGCCGAAACCGAGGCTAAGCGCATAATAGACGAGGCGGTCGAAAAAAGCGAAACAAAAAGCAAAGAGGCCGTGTTGGCGGCCAAAGAAGAAATACATCGGCAACGTCAAGAAACGGACAGGGAAATAAAAGAACGTCGAAACGAAATAACAAGGCAGGAACGGCGAGTGGTGCAAAAAGAAGAGCATCTTGACCGCAAACTTGACTCCATCGAAAAAAAAGAGATTTCCTTGGCCAAAAAGGAAACACGTATTCAAGAAAAAGAAGCTGCCGTTGAAGAATTATATCAGGCGCAACGAAACGAGCTTGAACGAATAGGCTCTCTCACAGCTCAAGATGCCAAGGACATTATAATGGCCGAAACCGAAGAAGAACTTAAACATGAAAAGGCCATGAAGATAAAAGAATACGAGCAGCAATTAAAGGAAGAAGCGCAAAAAAAAGCTCGCGAGATATTATCCTTGGCAATCCAGCGAGTGGCCGCAGATCATGTGGCCGAAACCACGGTATCGGTAGTTGCTCTCCCCAACGACGAAATGAAAGGGCGCATAATCGGCCGCGAAGGGCGAAACATAAGAACCCTTGAAACATTGACGGGTATCGAACTAATCATCGACGACACGCCCGAAGCAGTCATAATATCCGGCTTTGATCCGGTGCGGCGCGAAACGGCGCGTATCGCTCTTGAAAAACTCATCGCCGACGGGCGCATACATCCTGCGCGCATTGAAGAAATGGTGGAAAAAGCGCGACGGGAAATAGAACAGGAAATGAAAGAGGCTGGCGAACAGGCCACTTTTGAAACCGGCGTGCATGGCATCCACCCCGAGCTTGTTAAATTGCTGGGTAGGCTCAGATACCGCACAAGCTACGGACAAAACGTCCTTAACCATTCCGTTGAGGTGGCGCATTTAGCCGGAGTTATGGCCGCAGAACTTGGGGTTGACGTGATGCTTGCCAAGCGCGGCGGGCTTTTGCACGACATAGGAAAGGCCGTAGACCATGAAGTTGAAGGGCCTCATGTTACAATAGGCGCGGATTTGGCGAAAAAATATCGCGAATCCAAAGACGTAATAAACGCAATCGCCGCCCACCACGGCGATATTGAACCGACCTGTGTGGAATCGGTGTTGGTGGCGGCGGCCGACGCTGTTTCGGCGGCGCGCCCCGGCGCAAGACGCGAGAGTTTGGAATCGTACCTAAAAAGATTGAAGCGGCTTGAAGAAATAGCCGAATCCTTCGAGGGCGTAGAGCGATGCTTTGCCATACAGGCAGGGCGTGAAATTCGCGTTATGGTACGCCCGGAGAAAGTGGACGATGCGCAAGCTGCGGCTATTGCCCACAATATAGTAAAGAAAATCGAGGAAGAATTGGAATACCCCGGGCAGATAAAAGCTACGGTGATAAGAGAAACACGCATAGTTGATTATGCCCGTTAAACGTTATATTGGAGAGCGTTAGAATTTACAAGCAAAGTAAAGCTCTTACGCTCTCATATATACTCGCAATCAATTCCCGTTTTGGCAACTTTCGTTGCTCGCGAGTATAATAAGCAAATTTGTTTGTGTTATTTACAGCTTCTGTTTATACTGCTCGCCGTGAAAAAATGTACCTTTTCACGGCGAGTCATAAGGCGGCTTTTGAGCCGTAGGCGCAAAAGTAAAGCAAGCGTCAGCTTGCGGCTCTTCAAATGAAATTATCCAATTTTGCAATTTTAATTGAAGAGTAGGACTATGGCTTGTTAGAAAGTTGTTTCGCAAGTGTTTCATCAAAAAGGCATTTGCGGCGGTTGGGCTATGAAGGTGATTTTTATGTGGGGATTTAACAAACAAAAACAGTCTAACCCCGACGGCATAAACCTTTTGGCGGCAATACTCGTATGTTGCCCGGAGATAACTTCGGTGTCCTACGATCCCAACACCGAAACAGTAAGTCTCACTTTCACATTAAAAAATCCCATGAGTCAAAAAGCGTTTGACGAGTTGGCAAATTTTTTGGGCGAAAGCATAGCTGCCTACCAAGCCCTGGAGGGTTACGGCGAAACGGGCATCGATTTTTCCATGGATATTCAGGGAGAATTGGGATTTTTCCATATCAAACGGGACTTAAAGACAATTTCTCGGGGCGAGATAATGCTTACCGTGTCCCTCGTGAAAGAACGTTGCGGCGACACCCTCATAATGGATGCAACAGCCGGCGAGCGAATGGATCCGGATTTTCGCGCCGCCCAGGAAGAAGTAATCGAGCGTACATTAGGCAATGTGCAACAGATTAAATTAGCAGACAAACTTGTTGGTATCCGCGAAGAAGACCATGTAGTGGTATTTAACCGCTGAAGTTACTTGACGTAAAAAAGTGTACTTTTCTACGTCAAGTAGTGCTATCGTAACTTTTTATGAAAACTGCCGCGTGAAAGCATTTTTTCACGCGGCAGTTTTTTCAAAAACAAAACAATCTTTTTATCGGTAAAGCAAGCACTATATTGCTACTCTTCTATCTTAATCGAAGAGTGGCATCACTTGTTGATGATAACGGCCATAAACACCAAATCCTCGGTGTCCGAGATATTTTCAATGCCGTGCTTTTCCCCGTCGGGGCAAAAGGTCACTTCCCCCGCCGATATGGTTTTTTCCGCGCCGTTGTCGTTGTAGAGGGCTGTGCCGCGCAGTATGTAATAAGTTTCGGTGTTGCCGTGATGTTCGTGGATGCCGATTGAGGCGTGGGGGGGGATGGTCACTTCGGCGAACATGGCGCATTTGTTGTCAAGCTCTTTTGCCCCCAAAAGATGCTTTATGGTTATTTCGCCCTTTCCGCCGGCTTTGTTTTGCGCTTTTACGATGTTTTTTTCGATGAATGCCATGGTAAATTCTCCTTAATATCCTTGTTTTCATATTAAAATAATTGTGGTATGATTGATTATTCGCGATTTAATTTTATATTCCTTCATAATTGCTTTGATGTGTTTGAGGTTTCTTAATGGTATATTTGCTAAAATTCGGCGCAAGCTGGGTGTTGCCGCCGGGGATTTTTATAATTTTGTTTCTTTTTGCGGCCTATAGGGCGCAGAAAAAATACGGAGCGAAGGAAATTGCCCTTTATATTTGCGGCTTGACCTTTGTTTTTTATCTTCTTTGCACCGGTTTTGTGGCGGAAAAATTTTTGGGCGCGTTAGAGAGCGCATACGAACCGCCGGGAAACCCAACAGGAGACGTTATAATCATGCTTGGCGGCGGCGCAATGCCCGACGTGCCGGACGTGGACGGAGAAGGCGCGCTTTGCTCCGCGCCGGCCAACAGGTTGCTGACGGCGGTGAGGTTGCAAAGGAAACTTAATCTGCCCGTGATTGTTTCCGGCGGGCAAGTTTACGCCGACAGCGGCGCGGAGGCCGTTATCGCCAAAAGGATGCTCATAAGTTTGGGCGTACCCGAAGACAAAATAATTTTGGAGGACAAAAGCGTCAACACTTCGCAAAACGCCGCCTTTACCGCCGAAATTTTGCGGGAGAAGAATTTTGCCACACCAATTTTGGTGACAAGCGCCTTTCATATGCGCCGCGCCGTTTTGAACTTTGAAAAAGCGGGCGTAAAGGTCGCGCCCTACCCCGCCGATTACATGGTAAGCAAACGGCCGGTTTTTCACTACACAAAACTGCGGCCGCAAACGGAAGCGCTCCTTGCCAATGTTACGGTGCTTCAAGAATCCCTTAGAACTTTTGTGACAAAATATATCGAATGAACATGAGGGCAAATATATGACTAAAAATTTGACCGACGGCGAGCCGGCCAAGCTCATTTTGTTTTTCACCCTGCCCCTTATCGCCGGCAATATTTTCCAACAGCTTTACGCCTTTGTGGATACTCTCATAGTCGGGCGGTTTTTGGGGGTGGAGGCGTTGGCCGCCGTCGGCTGCACGGGCAGTTTGATGTTTTTGATGCTGGGCTTTGTCATCGGCATGACAAGCGGCTTTTCCATTTGCACCGGCCAGCGGTTCGGGGCAAAGGACGAAGAAGGCGTAAGAAAAAGCGCGGTGGTTTGCATTGTGTTAAGCCTTGCGGCATCGGTTGCGCTGACGGCGGTGGGGGTCGCCTTTTGCCGCGACATTCTCGTATTTATGCAAACCCCCGCCGAAATCTTGGAGGGGGCGGTGTCCTTCATAGAAATCGTTTACGGCGGCATCGTCATGTTTGTTTTCTTGCAAATGCAAACGAACATTATCCGCGCCTTGGGGGACAGCAAGATGCCCACCGTAATTTTGGCGACGGCTCTTATAATAAACATAATCTTGGAGCCGGTGGCGATTTTGATTTTGGAGTGGGGCATACCCGGCGCGGCTCTTGCCACCGTGGCATCACAGTTTATCGGCAACGTTATTTGTTTTGTTTTCATCGTGAAAAAAATTCCCGTGTTGCGTATAAGGCGCGAAGATTGGCATCTTGACGGGAAGATTATCCGCGCTCATCTAAAGATCGGCTTGCCCATGGGGTTTCAGGCGTCGATTATCGCCATCGGCGCGGTTATTTTGCAAATTGCCCTCAACAATTTGGGTGCGTTGGCAGTGGCCTCTTACGCCGCTTCGCAAAAGGTGGACGCCATAGCCATGATGCCCATGATGAGTTTCGGCATGGCAATGGCGGCGTACACGGCGCAAAATTACGGGGCGAGGAAATACGAGCGTATTGTGGAAGGCGTGAAAAAATGCGTTTATATGTCCGTGGGTTTTGCGATTTTGGCGGGGGCGTTTAACATTGCTTTCGGCACGGAGATAATGCGTCTTTTTGTCGGCGATGGGCAAGAAGAAGTAATAGCTTACGGCAAAACTTATCTCACGGTGAACGGAGTATGCTATTGGATTCTTGCGTTGCTGTTTATCTTTCGTTGCACCTTGCAGGGCTTAGGCCAAAGCACCGTGCCGACGATTGCGGGCATAATCGAACTGTTTATGCGGGCGGCGGCGGCCATAATTTTGGTTGAGTGGTTCGGCTTTTTGGGGGCGTGTTTTGCCAACCCCTTGGCATGGTTTGGCGCCTGTGTGCCGCTTGCCGCTTCCTTTTTTGTGGTTCGGGGCAAGTTTCGGCGAATAATCGAACGGCGAAAAGAACAAGTTGCGCCAACGGCTTAAAGGATATAAAATGACAAAAAGATGATATGCAAAAAGTTGCCTTTTTTTCTCTTTCGTTGAAAAATAACATGAAAACACCTATCTGACAAACGGGGGATTTGTATGAGATTTACCAAATGGCAGGGTTGCGGCAATGATTTTGTTCTTGTTGATTGCCGAAAGGAAAATGTTGCGGATTTTGCGGCAACGGCAAAAACATTCTGCGATCGTCATTATGGCATCGGCGCAGACGGAGTTTTGTATGTTTTGCCCGGAGAAAACGCCGACTTTACCATGCGGATTTTTAACGCCGACGGCACGGAGGCGCAGATGTGCGGCAACGGTATCCGTTGTTTTGCCAAGTATCTCTATGACTTTGGCTTTGCCGACGGGAAAGAATTTTCCGTGGCCACCAAAGCGGGGGTAATGCGCCCCAAAATAATAACCGGCGAAAACGGCGCGGAACTTGTAGAGGTTGACATGGGCGAGCCGATATTGGAGGGGGAAAAAATCCCCGTCAAGGCGCAGGGCAAAGTGATTGAATACCCGCTTGAGGTTGACGGCAAAAATTTCAACGTGACCTGCGTTTCCATGGGCAACCCCCATTGCGTTGTTTTTTGCGATGACATAAAAACTTGCGGTATTGAGCATCTGGGGACGCTTTTTGAGCATCATGAGTTTTTCCCCGAGCGGGTCAACACCGAATTTGCCCAAATAATCGACAAAACCCATGTGCGAATGAGAGTTTGGGAGCGGGGCGCGGCCATAACATTGGCCTGCGGCACCGGGTCATGCGCCACTTTGGCGGCGGGCGCGCTGACGGGGCGAACGGAGAAAAAAGCCGTGATAATACTTGACGGTGGCCAGCTGACGGTGGAATGGAAGGACAACAACCGCCTGTATATGACGGGGGATGCCGAATTGGTTTTTGAAGGCGAGGTACGCGGTAATTTATGATTTTAAGCATGACCGGGTTCGGCGCGGCGGAGGTCGAAAATGATGATTATAAAGTCCACGTCGAAATAAAATCCGTAAATCAACGTTTTTTGGAAACAAATTTTTTCATGCCGCGAATTTTGTTCGCCGCCGAGGACAGCTTGCGGCGAACAGTGAAAAAATACGCGGCGCGGGGCAAATTCGATGCGCGGATTGCTTTGTCGGACAAACGACGGCGAAATATCTCCGTAAAAGTAAACAAAGACCTTGCCATTGCCTACCATAACGCCCTAAACGAAGTGAGCGACGCTCTGCGACTGCCCAGGGTGACGGATGTGGCGCAGATTGCCGCCTATCCCGAGGTTTTTGCGGCGGAGGAAGAATTTAATCTGCCGGGGGCAGAGGAAGTGTTGCTCCCCGCCTTTGCCCGCGCCATGGAAAATCTTTGCGCCATGCGCCGCGCCGAAGGGAAAAATATTTATGAGGATTTTGCGGCGCGTCTTGATACATTAAAAAAATTGACCGAAGAATTAAAAGGTTATTCCCCCGTTATTGTCGAACAATATAGGGAACGGCTGAAAAAAATCTTGGCGGAATTTCTTCCCCAAGATGCCGCCGAGGAATTAAAAGAAGCGAGCCAAACGCGAATTGTGCAGGAAGTTGCCATATATGCCGACAAGGTAAATTTCGACGAAGAAATTGTAAGATTAAACAGCCATTTTGACCAATTTTCTGCTATAATGGAAGGTAGCGACGAACCTGTGGGGAGAAAACTTGAGTTCCTGTTGCAGGAAATGAACCGCGAAGTAAACACCGTCGGCTCTAAAGCCAACAATTTTGCGGCGGCCACCTTGGTGGCGGAAATTAAGAACGAACTTGAAAAGCTCCGCGAACAGGTGCAAAATATAGAGTAAAGGGAATTTGTGAACATTTTATGAAAGTAAAGCTCATTAACTTGGGTCTTGGCAATCTTGTATCGGCCAACCGAATAATTTGCGTGGTGAACCCCGAACCTGCGCCGATAAAACGAATTGTGCAGGTTGCCAAAGAAAACGGCCGACTTATCGACGCAACCCAAGGACGCAAAAAAAGGTCGGTGGTTTTGTGCGACAGCGACCATGTGATTTTGTCCGCGCTACAGCCGGAAACGGTGGCGGCGCGTCTTAACGGCGACGAATGAATGGGGGGAGTTTCGTGAAAAAGGGACTTTTGATTGTGGTGTCCGGCGCATCGGGCACGGGGAAAGGCACGGTGCTTAACGCGCTTTTGGAAAAAAACGCCGACATTTCCTATTCTGTTTCGGCCACCACCCGTAAGCCGCGCCCCGGCGAAAAAAACGGCGTAAATTATCATTTTATGACACGGGAAGAATTTGAAGGACTTATCGAAAAAGACGGCTTTTTGGAATGGGCGAAGGTTTATGATAATTATTACGGAACGCCCTTGGCAAAAATCGAAGAAAAGCGGGCGGCGGGGGTTGATGTTCTCCTTGAGATAGACACTCAGGGGGCGTTAAAGGTCATGGACAAATGCCCCGACGGCGTGTTTGTCTTTTTGTTGCCCCCATCCATGGAGGAACTGAAACGGCGCATTAAAGGACGCGGCACGGAAAACGAAGACGAACTAAATAAACGGCTCGCGTCGGCGGCGCAGGAAATTGCCGTTGGGAAAAAATATCGCTATGCCGTGGTAAACGATGAAGTGGAAAAGGCCGTCTTGCGCCTTGAGGCCATCATCACCGCCGAGCATTGCAAGATAAACGAACGGGACAAAGAGGAAATTTTTGCCGAATATGAGGTGTGATTTTTTAGCATGAAAAACGATGTTGTAATGAGCATGGTAAACCCTTCCACCGACGCGTTGATGAAGAAAATCGACAGCCGTTATTCCTTGGTGGTGCTGGCCGCCAAAAGAGCGCGGCAAATTTTGGTGGGGTCGGAGGTAAAGTCCGAAGAACGTTCCACCAAGGACGTGACCAACGCCTTGGAGGAAATTCTTGAAGGGAAAATCACCTACACGGTGGTTTACGACAAGAACGAAAAAGAGGATAACTACGACGAAGGCGAAAAGGCCGAAGAAGGCGCGGAAAAGGACGAAGCAACCGCCAAAGGCTTCGACGAAGAAAATTATGACGAGGGCGAGCCGACAATCGTAATCGACACCGCCGCAAACGACGACCTCGAAACGGCCGAAGCCGAAGAAAAAACAGAGGAAGTGCCAAAAGAAGCCGCCGAGGAAGCCCCGGCTCAAAACGAAGAGGCAACCGAAACCGCCGAGGAAACCAAAGAGGAAACCGACAACACGAACCAAAGCGAGGATGCCGGCGATAAGGGCGACGAAGAATATAACGAAGACGTGTCCGACGTAATCATCGACGCGCCCAAGAAAACAGCGGAGTGACAGCGCGCCATGCATAGGGAGGACAGCAATATTTCGGTTTTTTCGGGGAAAAACATCGTCCTTGGCGTAACGGGGGGCATAGCCGCCTATAAAGCCGCAGAAATCGTAAGCCGACTGAAAAAAGCGGGGGCAAATGTTTACGTTATAATGACGCGGGCGGCCTGCGAATTTGTCGCGCCCCGCACCTTTGCCGAAATCAGCGGTCATGATGTCGTAACGAATATGTGGGAGCGCGTACCCGGAAGAAATGTGGAGCATATTGCTCTTGCCGAATTGGCGGATATGCTTCTTGTCGCTCCGGCCACGGCAAATTATATCGCCAAAGCCGCCGCAGGAATTGCCGACGATATGTTATCGACGGTGACTTTGGCCACCACCGCCCCCGTGTTCGTCGCCCCCGCCATGAACACAAATATGTACCTAAACCCCGTGACCCAAAAAAATATGGAAACTTTAACAGCGCGGGGATTTTTCCTTTTGCCCCCCGCCGAAGGTCTTTTGGCTTGCGGCGCAATAGGCGCGGGGCGTTTGCCCGAACCTATGCAAATTGTTGCGCGGGCGGCGGAGTTTTTGGCCGAAAAGAGCGGGGGGAAAAGAAAAAAAACTTTGACGGGGAAAAAAATAATCGTAACGGCGGGGGGGACAGTCGCCCCCATTGACCCCGTGCGTTTTATCGGCAATCATTCAAGCGGCAAAATGGGTTTTGCCGTGGCCAAAGAAGCCTACGGATGCGGGGCGAACGT
>CAJOQC010000165.1 GCA_905236785.1 uncultured Selenomonadaceae bacterium | reverse complement strand
TTTCCGCCTGTCGCGCTGATAAATCGTTGCTGTTTATGGTGTCCGCCGTCTCGCATTGAAGTTCCGGGTCGGCTATGGCCAGCAGGGGTTTTGCCTGCCCCATGGTGAGTACGCCGTTAGCCACATAATCCTGCACCTTGGGGGCGAGCTTCAGCATACGGAGAATATTTGCGACATGGCTGCGGCTTCGGCCTATTTGCCCCGAAATCGCCTCTTGAGTGAGGTTAAACTCTTTCATTAAGCGGTCGTAGGCCTTCGCCTCTTCAATGACGTTCAAATCCTCCCGCTGAATGTTCTCCACCAAGGCAATCTCGCTCATAAGGCGGTCGCTGTATTCCCGCAAAACAGCGGGAATTACGGTAAGCCCCGCCATCTTTGCCGCTCGCAAGCGTCGCTCCCCCACCGCCAACTCGTAGCCGCCCTTTGGCAGGGCGCGTACCACCACCGGCTGCAACACGCCATAATGTTTTATGGACTCGGCAAGCTCGTTTAAGGCGGCCTCGTCAAAATCGTGGCGAGGCTGATAGCGGTTGGGTCGAATTTCTTCGATTAGAATTTCCTTCGGTTGCTCCCCCGCCCTCGGCTCGTCGATACTTTGCGCCGCGCCGCCCAAAAGCGCGCCCAAGCCTTTACCCAAGCCGCCTTTACTTGCCACGGGCAATCACCTCTTTTGTCAATTCCCTGTGTACCTGCGCGCTCTTTGACTTCTTGTCGTAAACGATAATGGGCTGCCCGTAGGAGGGCGCTTCGGAGAGCCGTACCGAGCGGGGAATCATGGTTTTATAAACCTTGTCGCCGAAATTTGCCCGTACTTCCTCCGCCACCTGTTCGGAAAGGTTGGTGCGGCCGTCGTACATCGTGAGCAACACCCCTTCCACCGCCAAATCCGGGTTTAGGTGTTGTTTCACCAGCTTAATGGTGTTCATAAGCTGTGAGACGCCCTCCAAGGCGTAAAACTCGCATTGTATCGGCATAAGCACCGAGTCCGCCGCCGCCAAGGAATTTAGCGTGACAAGCCCCAAGGAGGGCGGGCAATCAATCAAAATGTAATCATAGCTGCCGACTAAGGGCAAAAGAGCCGTCTTTAGCCTTGTTTCCCGGGAAATGGCCGACACAAGCTCAATCTCCGCCCCGGCCAAATCAATATTCGCGGGCAAAACATCGACGGCATATTCGGTGTGGATTATCCCCTCTGCGGCGGGGAATGAATTTATCAAAACGTCGTAAATCGTGTGTTTAAGCTCCGACTTGTTGATGCCAAAGCCGCTGGTGGCGTTGCCCTGCGGGTCGGAGTCCACCAAGAGAACCCGCTTTTTCTTCTCCGCCAAACAAGCGGAAAGATTGACCGCCGTAGTGGTCTTGCCCACGCCGCCTTTCTGGTTGGCAAGGGCAATTATCTTCGCCTTCAAAAAATCACCGTCTTTCGGGTAAGTCGCAAAAACCGTTGCATAGCAACCAAACACCTGCTATACTTTGCTGTGTGTGCCTTCTGTAGAAAAGAAAACAACTTTAAGTAAGTACGGGTATCTCTAAAAACTCGTCCTTCTCCCGTCGGCTACGCCGACACCCTCCTCAAAGAGGAGGGCTGATTTAAGCCTCCCCTGAAAGGGGAGGTGGCAGCCCGCAGGGCTGACGGAGGGTTTTTTAGAGGTTGCCTAAAGTTTTTCTTTTTCATATAAAAGCAGAAATCCGCTTTATTCTATCAAATTGCTTGCAAACATTCAATATAATATTACAAGTCCGTTGAAAATGCAAATGTTTCACGTGAAACATAGACGCGAGGGAACTCATTATGCCCATATATAACGCCATAATTCCCGCCGTAGACAGCGAAGAAACCCGCCGTTATGCCGGTCTTAGCCGCGCCGAGAATTTCCCCGAGGACAAAATAGCCGCCGCCTGCCAAACCGCCCAAATGCTCATAGAGCCACGTTGCGTGTGGGAAGAATACCCCTACGACTGCCAAAAGAACATGGTGGGGGATACCTTCGCCCTCACGGGCAAAAGCATCGCCAAACACCTGCAAGGATGCGTTGGGGCGATTATCCTCGCCGCCACCGTGGGCGAAGAAATCGAAGGGGAGATTGAAAGGCTCTTTAAGACCGGCAACTACGCCGCCGCCGTCATTTTGGACGCCGCCGCCACCGCCGCCGCAGAACAAACCGCCGACGCAGCGGAAAAAGTTATCCGCAAAGAAAAAGCCGCCGCAGGCCTTGCCATGAAACCCCGCTTTTCCCCCGGCTACGGCGATTTCCCCCTGACGGAACAACCCGCCTTTATTACCATGAGCCACGCCGAAAAAATCGGCATCTCCCTCTCTGAAAACCTCATGCTCATGCCCCGAAAATCAATAACCGCCATAATCGGCCTCACCCCCGCCTCACCCCACCCCCGCCGCAAAACCTGCCAAAATTGCCCGCGTGTAAATTGCATGGCGCGGAGATTGTGATGCTTAGATGCTCCTTCTTTTCTTTTTCTCTTTCTTTGAAAAGAAAGAGAAAAAGAAAAAGAAAAAAAACTTTAGGGAATCTCTAAAAACTCCATTTTTCGTCTGAACCCCTCCGCCCTGCGGGCACCTCCCCTTTCAGGGGAGGCAGGAATCCCAAGCCTCCCCTG
>CAJOQC010000164.1 GCA_905236785.1 uncultured Selenomonadaceae bacterium | reverse complement strand
TATTAAACATAAAGGCACATAGTTCATTACGAATATTTCTTGATTGCACTGTTGATGTTGTTTATGGCATCGGCTGTCTTTTGTTGGCTTAAGTTTATTATTTGCCGCATAATCTGATTTAATTGTTGCTCGCGCATAAACGCCATTTGTTCGTTTGCCAAGCGTTTGGCAAGTTTTGATTCGCCGCGCCAAAAGTTGTCTTGGGCGGCGGTTATCATCGCCGCTATGTCGGTTACATCTCGCGCCTTGCCCCAATTTTCCGTCGAATAATCCTCCTTGTCGTCGCCGAAACGGTGGATGCAGTATCGTCCGCCGGTCAATGATGAAAGAGGATTGTTTGTCGATAAGTCCTGCGCGGTTGTGCCTATGACCCATTCTTCGTAATCGGGATTGTTTTTCATTGCTTCAAAACCGGCATCGGTTATATCGACGATAACTATATCGTTTTTCTTTGTTTCATGACGCGGCAGGGCAGCCAAGCGAGCCGATATATATTCTTTGTATTCGGCAAGGGTCATGTTCTCGGTTGATTTATCCTGTGCATTATTCTTGCTGTCGTATTCTTTTATGGACTCTAATATCTCCTGATAAGACAAATTCCCGTCTGCGCTTTTTCTTTGCAGGCTTTTTAAGAGACTGCCGCCCGTTGACATACCGATTGTCGAGCCGTCCAAAAAAATTGTATTTCGCATATCATCGACACCGCCTTAGTGAAACATAAAACAATCCCTAATGTTTTCCGAAATTTTTTTCGATAATCATTTGTGCCGTGTTGCCTTTTACCGCCACGGTTATTTCGTCGGCAATATGAGCCACTATTGATTTTTCAAGTTCGTCAAGAGCCGGGTTAAAATCATCGTTATCTTCGTTTGGAAACTCTTCTTGGGTTTTCCTGCGATACTGATTTAGCGACCACAGGCAACCGCTGTTTAACCCGGCGGGCGAAGCTGAACAATAATCGCCGACAAAAGAGTTGGCATAATTTTGCGCGTACAGACAATTTTCCATCATATCGCGAATCTTGCCCATTATACCCACTGAGGCGGCGTTGCTTTTATTTGTTGCCACTTCAATAAGCTCTGACTTTTTGGCATAATCCATGGCTGTTTTAACCGTAAGGCACACTCGGCAATTTCCCTCTTTGTCGCCTTCAAGCCAAAAATCGGCGACAAAATCGGCGGTTATGGCTCGCGCCATTCCCAATGTTTCCTCGGACAACAGCCGAAGGCGACGCAGGTCACGCTCGTTAAGATTCATAAACGCGCCGAAACGCTCTGCCTCCAGCAAAGCCTCAGAAAGTCCCGTTTCATCGCTGCCCACCGTTATTTTATCAGATTGCATTTATTTTACCTCGGTATGAACGCCCCAAATTTCGGAATCGGCTTTGGTTTGAATTAAAACCGGCGTTCCCTCCGGCCAATCCAGATTTTTGCCATGCACAAAAACCCCGGCGACAACGCCGATAGGTCCTAATGCCAAAACTCCGGCCAAACTTGCGCCCGTAGCCATTGCCAAATTTGCCATTTCTTTTTTGGCCTTTTCGCCGACATAAGTTTCCGTGTATGTGCCGTCGATTGATTTTATTTTTGAAAAATCTATGACAACCTGTGCATTGCGGCCAAAATTGCGCGCCTGTTTCACCTTCGTCACCGTGCCTATGCCAAGCGCACCTTTGGGAAACACCAAGGCATCGTCTATAATGACATCTTCTGCCACGCGATAAGTTACTTCGTCGCCGACTTTAATGTTTTTGGCGTTCACTGCTTCGGCAAGTTCGATTTTTATGATTGTATCGGCGGGGACGGACACCTGACCCATGGGAATTGTGGCTGCGCCGAAAGACATGGTGGCCAAAGCTGTTATGCGCTCTCGTAACGTACCTTCCGCAGTTTTGCCGTTAAGCTCTATTTCGGCCGCATCAATCCTTTCCGACAGCGGAGTGCCGCTCACTTTTTCGCTTATGTTCCATTCGATGGCGTTCATTTGAGCCATAAGGGAGGGATTGACATTATTTTCGTAGAGTAAATCGCAGAGCACGTCAATTCTCGCCGACAGGCTGCCGGTGCTGTGTTCGCCGATAAGTTCCGTTTCAAGGAAACTTAATCGTTCCATTACTGCGCCTTTTTGTTCCTGACCGTAAATATCGTTTTCAATATCGGCGAGCCTGTTGCCGATATTTTCCCCCGCCGCTGCCGTTGTCGCGCAGTTTACCGTCAATAACAGAGCGCACAGGATTAGACTGAAAAAATTTCGCAATGTTTTTAACATAGTCATTTTCCTTTCGTTTTACGGTGTACATTTTAGAAAAAGCCGCGCAACCATTAGGAAGCGCAGCTCAAGTTGAACCTTTGTTTCAAAGTTCGGAGGTACAATGGGGGCAGCGGGTGGCTTCGTCATCAATCTCCGACTTGCAATAGGGGCATTTTCTTTTTTCGACGACCGCTTCTTCCTTCTTTGGCATAAGACGATTTACCTGTTTTATCAGCATGAAAATCGCAAACGCCACGATGAGAAAATCGACCACACTGTTAAGAAACGAACCGTAAGCAATTATGGGAAGCCCGGCTTCCTTGGCTTCGGCCAAAGTCTTCGCTTCTGTTCCCGACAGGTTTATAAATAAATTTGAAAAATCAACCTGCCCCAAGATAAGTCCTAAAGGCGGCATTAAAAGATCGTTGACGAAACTTGTCACAATCTTGCCGAAAGCCGCGCCGATAATGATACCTACGGCCATGTCAAGAACATTGCCGCGCATTATAAACTTCTTAAATTCTTCAACCAATGAAATACCTTCCTTCAATGATAAACTCAATAAATTCGCGAAGTTATTATAGCAAAAACTTTTTTTTCATACAATATTAAAATTTTGTCGATAAAGTTTTGCTTTTTAGCGGAATTTTTTATTTTCCTATTGTGAAAATCAAGGCGATAAGGTAGAATAACGGCATTACTATTTGGGGAGGCTTGAATTATGTGTGGCATTGTTGGGTATGTCGGCAAAGGTCGTGCTGCGGATTTCCTTTTGGACGGTTTATCTAAATTAGAGTATCGCGGCTACGATTCGGCCGGCATTGCCGTTTATGACGGAACGAACGTCCATATAGAAAAAAGCGTGGGGCGGCTTAGTGCCTTGCGGGAAAAAATCGCCGACAATATGCCCGAAGGCTCAATGGGCATAGGGCATACTCGTTGGGCTACTCACGGACGCCCGTCGGATAGGAATGCTCATCCTCATTCCGATTGCTCCGGTGATTTTGTGGTGGTGCATAACGGCATTATCGAAAATTATCTTTCTCTTAAAGAGGAACTTATAGAAAAGGGACACAATTTTCAATCCGAAACCGATACCGAAGTTGTAGCGCATCTTTTGGAAGATGTGTACAACGGTGATTTCTTGGGTTCTGTTCGTGAGGTGTTACAGCGCATCGAAGGGTCTTACTCGTTGGTGTTTATGTCCAAAAAAAATCCGGGGACGCTTATTTGTACCAAGCAAGATAACCCGTTGGTCATCGGTTTGGGCGAAGGAGAAAATTTTATTGCTTCGGATATTCCGGCAATTATCAGTAAGACTCGCAAAACTTTTATCATGGCCGACGGTGAAATTGCCGTCGTTACCCAGGATTCGGTGAATATATCAAACAGACGCGGCGAAAAGATTGACAAGAAAATATTTGAGGTCAGTTGGAATGCCGAAGCTGCCGAAAAGGGCGGTTATGAGCATTTTATGCTCAAGGAAATACATGAACAGCCCAAAGCCGTCAAAGATACCATGCGTGAGCGGATAATAAAGGACGGTTCGGGAATTATCCTCAACGAATTAAATTGGGACAAAGATTTCCTGCAAAGTTTCAACAAAATTTATATTGTTGCCTGCGGCACGGCGTACCATGCCGGTTTGGTCGGCAAATATTACATCGAAAAGCTGGCACGAATTTTGGTAGAGGTAGATCTCGCTTCGGAATTTCGTTATCGCGACCCGATTATCGACGAAAAAACGCTCCTTATTGTCATCAGTCAATCCGGCGAAACAAGCGATACATTGGCCGCGCTTAAAGAATCGAAACGTCGCGGCGCAAAAACCTTGGCTGTCACTAACGTTGTCGGTTCATCAATCGCCCGCGAGGCCGAATGGGTGCTTTACACTTGGGCAGGGCCGGAGATAGCCGTGGCCAGCACCAAAGCGTATACTACGCAGCTTATACTTATGTTTATGCTTGCTCTTTACATGGCCGGCATTTTGGGGACGCAAGAAAAAGAGCGCATTGCCGAATTGGTGGGGGAACTAAAGAAAATCCCCGCCCAAATAAGCGAAACGCTTTCCGACGTAGAGCCGATAAAAACCTTCGCCAAACGTTACGGATTTAACGAAGATGTTTTCTATATCGGTCGTTCGCTTGATTATTCCGTGGCGCTTGAAGGTGCGCTTAAATTAAAGGAAGTTTCCTATATCCACGCCGAGGCTTACGCTGCCGGCGAGCTAAAACATGGCACATTGGCACTCATTGTTGAGGGCGTGCCGGTTATAGCCCTTGCCACTCAGCGCAGCGTGTATGAAAAAACTCTTTCAAACATTAAGGAAGTAAAAGCCCGTGATGCAGTTGTCATAGGCATTGCGGCCGAAGGCGACGAAGAACTCATAAAATATGTGGATCACGTTATGTATGTACCGCAAACGGATGAACTTCTCATTCCCCTTCTGACGGTTGTGCCGTTGCAGCTTTTGGCATATTACGGCGCAATAACTCGAGGGTGCGATGTGGATAAACCGCGCAACTTGGCAAAATCGGTTACGGTGGAGTGATTTAACGACAAAGAGGAGTGATTGGGCGTGAACGTATCGGTCAGACATCTTACGGCCGATTTATACGGTTGCAAAGCCGACAAAGTAACCGACAAGGACGCTATAAGTCAAACGATTTGCGAAAAAATCGTTGCCTACGGGCATAAAATATTGAACACAGCGGTTGAAGAAATTTCGGAAAATCATTGCGCCGTTACGGTTATTTTTGACGAAGGTCATGCCATTTTGGAAATTTACGGGGGGTTGCGTTACATAGCGGCAGATATTTTCCTTTGCCGCGAAGATGCCCAGCCGGAGCCGATTTTTAACGAAGTGCGGAATTTCTTAAAACCCGAAAAAACACGTATCACCGTGTTAAAACGCGGCGATTTTAAGCAAGGGCAGGACATGAAACCAAAGACAAAAACTCGCATGGCACCTTTGCGGAAAATTCACAATACCGGCGCGAAAGTAATCCGCAGTTTGGCGCGACGCAAAGAAACGTAATTTGTGATTTGAAAAATTAGGAGGCTCTTGCATGAAAGCAGAATTTTTCATGCAAGAGCCTTTTTTGGCTTGTGGGGCAATTTGTGGGGCGGTTGGCTCGAAAACCGGTGTAATACTTAAAATTGTATAGTTTTAGGCAACCTCTAATACTAATCTTAGATAAGGCCACCTCTAAAAACTCCCTCCGTCAGCCCTGCGGGCTGCCACCTCCCTCCAAGAGGGAGGCTTAAAAAAGCCCCGTGCCTATTGCGCCGCCAAGGGCTATCATTTGCAAGTGACGATTTTTAAGACCTCGTTTCAGTTCTTGTTCCGAATTGTTTTTTTCCATGTATGTATGCTCTCTCCTTTGCAGAAAAAAAATCGGTTAAAAAACCGATTTTTATACTTTTATCAACCTATTACCTCCGTTTTTACGGAGATTCATATTATTGGGCATCTCTAAAAACTCTTTTTCAAATAGCACCCCTCCGGCGCTTCGCGCCACCTCCCCTTTCAGGGGAGGCTTGGGATTCCTG
>CAJOQC010000163.1 GCA_905236785.1 uncultured Selenomonadaceae bacterium | reverse complement strand
ATCTTTTGTCCGTTGAAATCAATGGGTTCAATGCCTGTCATTCCAACGTTCTTTAAGCACTTCAAGTGCATGAGGTAACTTTCGCCGAAGGTCATAAAAAAACGGATACGTTTTAATCCGGGAATATTTTTTGCCAAGGACTCAAGTTCTTCGTGATACAGAAGATACATATCCTTTTTCCCCACATCGGCAAAATCGTACTCGCGCTTGATGGCCATTGGTTTTGTTTCAATCCATTTGCCCTTTTCCCAATAACGCCCGTCGGCAGACACTTCGCGAATGTTTATTTCCGGGTTAAAATTCGTCGCGAAGGGGTAGCCATGGTCGCCGCCGTTGCAGTCCAATATGTCGATATAGTTAATTTCGTCAAATTCATGTTTTTGGGCGTAAGCGGAAAAAACCCCCGTCACTCCGGGGTCAAATCCGCAACCCAAAACGGCGGTAAGTTCCGCCTTCTTAAACCGCTCGTCGTATTCCCATTGTTGGCGGTACTCAAACTTAGCCTCGTCCTCGCTCTCATAGTTGGCGGTATCAAGATAGTTTACCCCGGACATAAGACAGGCATCCATAATGGACAGGTCTTGATATGGAAGAGCGAGGTTTACCACCACATCGGGCTGATATTTTTCGATAAGGGCAGAAAGTTTCCGCGAATCCGAAGCGTCAATCTGCGCCGTTTCAATCTTTGCCTCGGGAATTTTTTGCAAAATGTTGTCCTTTAATTTGTCGCATTTTGCCTTGGTGCGGGACGCAATCACAAGTTCGTCGAACACGTCGCGGTTTTGGCAACATTTATGGGCGGCCACGGTGGCCACGCCGCCGCTGCCGATAATCATGACTTTTCCCATTGTTTTTCCTCCGTATGAAAAATCGTGCCGGGGGCATTGCCCCGACACCTGCAACTTCTTAATCTTTAATTTTGCTTGGCAATATTTTGTCAAGTTCGTAACTTTTTAGTTGAAAAGTGGTCATTATTTCTTCGCGGGTCATTTCTCCGCTTAAAAAAAGCCGTCTTATTATTTCGCTCCTTGCCGCCGACAGCCCCTCGCCGTAACCTTGGGCGTAGGCCGCCTCGTTGCTCCCTGCTTGCGTTCCCATGGTCATCATCTTGTGGTACATATTTTGCCACACGGTAAACTCGTCGGCGGCAACCTGAGTTTTTTTCCACAGGGATTTTCTGTCCACAATGGACAGCGGTTTTTTCGCGTCGGCCTTTAGCACATAGTCGCCGTCGGCGGCAATTTGCCATGTTTCCCCCGCCGCCCATGAATTGTTGAGGGCAAGTTCAATGTTAAACTTGTCGTTTTTTTCGTAGATGTATTCGGCTTTTTTAGGGTCTTTGCCCGCGCCCTCTATAAGGCGTTGACGCAAAAGTTTCGGGTCGGCGGTAACAAAGAGGGCAAAATCGCAATACTTTCGCAAATCCTGCCACGGCTCGTCCCGCAATAAAAGCCAACAACCCTCCACCAAAACAATTTTCTTCCGCACGGGTTTTACATCGTCCACCGTTTCGCGTCGAAAACGGTCGTACACCGGCCAACGAATTTCCTGCTCTTTCACCTGTTCAAGTTTGGCTTTTAATTTTTCCGCGTCAAAAGTCTCCGGCGAACCGCGCAACGCGGCAAGAGATACCGTTTTGCCGTCCCGTTGGGCAAAATTTTCTTGCAAATATTTACTGTCATGCAAAAAACCGTCGGCGGACAACGCCTGCAAACCGACAAGCCCCGGAGAGGACGCGGAAAGTTTCTCAAGGAAAAGCGCAAGAGTGGTCTTGCCCGCGCCGGGCGGCGCCGCCAAATAAACCACCAATCGTCTGCCCGCCCGTTGTTGCATCTTTGATATGCGCCGCAAAAACGGAATAAAAAGGTAGTTTATGGTTTCTTCATGATATTGCACCTTATGGGGAATACCATTAATCATCAATCGGCAAGTTCGCCACAGTTTTTCGTCCGTCACTCGTTCGTCCCTGCTTATTTTACCACCATGACGGGGCATTTAGACTGCTCCACCACATACTGACTGACGCTCCCCAAAAGAACGCCCTTTACCACGCCCAAGCCGCGACTGCCCATAACGATTAAATCAGGGTTACGTTCGGCGGCAAAATCCAAAATAACCACCGCCGGCGAGCCTGTTTCGGAGAACGCTTCTTTTTCAATGCCCGAGGGCACCATTTCCATGGCGCGATCCAAAATAACGCTGCCGGCTTTGGTGACGGCTTCTAATATCGCGTCGGACAAAAAAGCGTTAATCGCAAGCTGATTGATATTTGCCACATACAGAAAGTTGAGTTTCGCCTCACATATTTCGGCCATAGCGATGGCTTGAACCACGGCGCGGTCTGAACCCTCCGAGCCGTCCACCGGCACTAAAATGTTTTTTACCATGAGAATGCCTCCTTTTGCTGTTTTATGATAAGCACTGCACAGTCCGCCGTCTCCATTACTTCTTGGCTTACGCTTCCCATGAAAAAGCCTTCCATGGTTGAAAGCCCCCGCGCCCCTATTACAATAAGCCCCGCCTTTTTTTCTCGGGCAAAATCCACAACAACCTTAGCAGGGTCGCCCACGCGCTCGACAAATTCGGCGCGAATTTCCTTTGGCAACCGTTCCTCGACAACGCGGCGCACATCCTCTATCATATCCCCCACGGACACGGTGACAATATCGGGAAGCCATGAATCGCTATCATCATCGGTGCTGCTGTCAAAATAGGCAGCATGAAGAAAAAAAATCTTCACATCCAAAACCTGCGCCAAATTAAGAGCCGTATCCATGGCAAGAATCGACGTTTCCGATCCGTCCATCGGCACAACGATACACGAATCCTCCCTCATGAACAGCCTCCTTTGGTTTTCGTTAAATTTGTCGTATTGGTTTTCTATTCGACGCAAGGCGATAAAATCCTTTTGTTGCAGTGATAAATTTACAATGTTATTAAGGCGGATTTATTTAATAGGCATCTCTAAAAACTCACTTTATACCTCCTCCCGTCGGCTACGCCGACACCCTCTTCCTCCGAGATGAGGTCTGATTTTAAGCCT
>CAJOQC010000162.1 GCA_905236785.1 uncultured Selenomonadaceae bacterium | reverse complement strand
TTATGAGTGCCAACCAACGATTGTTATAATAAACCCTTTTGTTCAAAAAGTCAATAGGGGAAAAGTCAAAAAAACAAAGTTTTTCGACGAAGCCACGAAGGTGCTCTTGACACACAAAAACCCCCATCCGCAAAGGGATGGGGGTGAAAAGACACTCGCAAAACGTTCTGTATCTTAATAGAACCATTCAACGCGAGCAAAGAGTCTCTGAGCTTTGCCCGGGCCTTCGATATACTTGCCGTTGAAGTATTTGCCGAGGACAACGATTCTGTCCAAAGGAGCGTAGGACGCGCCGCAAACGAAACCTTGGGTTCCGGCATAAGCATCGTCCCAGTTAATGGCGCACAAGGAAGTGTTGGAGCCGAGTCTCTTGTAACCTGCCCAAGCAGCCCATTCGCCTTTCTTGGTCTGCTGATTGCCGCCGCCGTAAAGAGTGCCGTACTTAAAGAGCAACTGCCAAGAATTGTTTTCGTAGTCGGCTTTGGCGTTCTTAGCGTAAGAACCCCACAACTGAGCTTTCTTGCTGAACTTGTAACCGGCGTTCAAAGTCCAAATGTCGGCGCTGTCGGTGTTGCCGTCTTTGTTGTAGTAAACGGTCTTGAAGTCGTCATCTTTGAGGTGGTAGTAACCCAAGCCGCCGAAAAGACCTTTGTCGCCCGGCGCATACTGGAGGTTAAAGGCAACGAAGCTGGTGGGATCGGAGCTGGTCACATAGGGTCTGGCGGTGGCGGCGTACCAAATGGGGTCTGCGCTTATGCCATCCTGACGTCCGTTCCAAGAACCGGCGTTTCTGATAGAACCGATAGCCTTGTCAGCGGCAAGACGACCGGCATAAATCGTACCTTTGAGTTTGTTGCCGAAGGTGATTTCACCGCCGGTGTACTCGGTATCCCAAACGATACCGTCTTCGTTGGTGTAAAGAGGCTGACGGCCGAGTTTAACCTGGAAGTTTTTGTAATCGCCCTGCGCCCATCCACGAACAATCTGGAAGCTAGACGAGGCATCGTTGGCCATATCGACATGAGCATCGATACGGGAACGGAGTGTCCAGTGATCGTTGACTTCCATTACAGGCTCGAAACGGAAAATCCAGTCGTTCTGATTAACTTTCACCGAACCGTCTTTGTAACCTTTGGAAACATCGTCGGTACGATGGCTCTTGTAGGTGTACTCGATTTTGCCCTGCCATTTAACCATGTCGGCGTGTTTTTCAAGGTTGCTCACGCGAACGCCCAAGCTGTTGAGTTCGTCGGAGAACTCGGCAGCCAAACGGTCGATAAGAGCTTTGTCCGTTGCGCCCACATCGCCTTTGGCCATAGCTTTTGCAATCATCTGCGCCATTTCATAGCGGGTGATGTTGCGCTGGCCGCGATAAGTGCCGTCGCCGTAACCTTCGATAACGCCGTCGGCGGCAAGCTGAGTTACCGCATCATAAGCCCAATGGTCGCTGGACACATCGGAAAAAGGATTGGCGGCCGCAAAGGTCGTCGAAGCTGCGCCAACCACAAGAGCGGTTGTTATTGCGCTGATAAGTGACTTTTTCATTTTAGAAAATGCCCTCCAATTAAAAATATATAATTACCGTATTTTGAGAGGGCTTGACAAGTTTCCTTGTTGCCTTCGTCCCGCCGCTCTCAAACGCTGTTCATTATAACACAGCTTATACATTTTGCAATAGGAAATTGAAAAAATTACGGCAAAATATAAAAAAAGTCAAAAAGCCCCGTTGCGCCGCAAAATTCTTGCAGGATTTTCGCCGGCGGAAGGGAAATAGAAACCGTTGTATTCGTAATTATAGCAAAAGGATAACCATGAACAACGACGAAAACAATTTTGGCGGCAAATTCGTCCACGGCGGCAACGTCTACGAAGAAAACCCCGCAGGGGGCAAGTGGCTGGACTTTTCCGCCAACATAAACCCCTTGGGGATGAGCGAAAAAACCCGCCAAGCGATTAAAGAGAACATCGAAAACATAATAAACTACCCCGACCCTGCGGCGCGGGAGCTGAAAAACGCCCTCAAAAAAGCCTATAACCTGCCCGTCGAAAACATTATCACGGGCAACGGCGCAACGGAACTTTTGTATTTGTTTTTCAAAGAGAAAAGTTTTCGCCGCGTCCTTATCCCCGCGCCGGCTTTTGCCGAATACGAACGGGCAGCGCAGGCGGCAAAGAGCAAAATTTGCTATATCCCCCTTGAAGAAAAGCACGGGTTTAACCCCGACGCCCCCAAAATCGCCGACACCATAAAAGAGGGCGACTGCTTGGCAACGGGCAACCCCAACAACCCCACAGGAGGTATGCTCACTTTGGAGGAATGGGCAAGCCTTGCGGCGGCGGCGAAAAAAAGCGGCGCTTATTTGCTGATTGACGAATCCTTTATGGATTTTTTGGGCGAAGAAGCCCGGCAATATTCCGCCCTGCCTCTTCTTGACAAATTCGACAACATATTTCTGTTGCGTTCGCTGACGAAGTTTTTTGCCCTGCCGGGGCTGCGGCTTGGCTTTGCCGCAGGAAGGGCAGGTTTAATCCGTTCCCTTGAGGAGCAAAAGGACGTGTGGAACGTGAATCTTTTGGCGCAGGCGGCGGGTGTTGCCGCCCTGGGCGACGCAAATTATCAGCGGGCAACGGTCGGCTATGTGGCGGGGGAGAGAGAATTTTTGACGGCGGAACTAAAGAAAATCCCCACGTTAAAAATTTTCCCCTCACCGGCAAATTTCCTTTTGGTTAAGTCCGCCGCCCTTGCCGCCGCCGAAATTTGCGCCGCCGCCAAAAAATATGGCTTGTTGATAAGAAACTGCGACAACTACCCGAACTTAAGCAAATATTTTTTCCGCGTCGCGGTGAAAACTCATCCGCAAAACCTGCGGCTTATTGAAGTATTACGAAAAATTTTGTCATAAATCAAGAAAGGAATAAATAAAATGGTACGAGTGGTCTTGTTGCGCCATGGACAAACGGAGTGGAACATTTTGGGGAAATACCAAGGGAAAACCGACGTTTCTCTGTCGGCGGAGGGCATGGCGCAGGCGCGGCTTTTGGCGGAGCATTTCCCCCTTGAACGAGTCGATGCCCTTTACTCAAGCGATCTAAAACGCGCCCATTACACCGCCCGTTGCGTTGCCGAGCGGTTCAATTTGCCCGTGCAAAAAGAGCCTGCCTTTAGGGAGATTGATTTTGGCGAGTGGGAAGGGCTTACCTACGCGGAAATTGCCGCCAAATGGCCGGAGGCCATGGGCAACTTTTGGCGTAGCCCCGACACTCTCACCATACCCGGCGGCGAAACCTTCGCCCAACTTCAACAACGCGCCATGGCTCGTCTAAGGGAAATTATCGCCGACAGCGACGGGCAAAATATTGTCATTGCCGCCCATGGCGCCATAAACCGCACCATAATAGCCCACGCCCTGCACATGAACCTAAAGTACCTTTGGGCAATACGACAATTTAACACGGCGGTGAACATAATAAACTACGACGGCTTGGAATGGGCAAGCGTGGAGCTTATTAACGGCACGGCGCATCTTGGAAAGAGCGAACACGCAGAAAGAACGTAAAAAAAACTTGGAGAGAAAATTTCTCTCCAAGCCAAGTGCATTATTAAACTTTCGCCTTAAGCGGAAATATTCACCGAGCCGCCCAACACCGGGTTGCCGTAGCTTGCCGCCTTGCGGTATACTTGGGCAACTTCGGCCATTCTGGTTTGGGTTGCCTGCTGACCCATTTCGTCCACCCGGGCATTGTTCCGCTGAAAATCGCTGGAGCCGAGTTTTGTTTCCGTGCCAAAATTGGACACGGAAAGGTTTTCGGTGGACTTACTCATGGTGCGACCCACGAAATCCTGCCCCATGCGGTCTATTTGCTCATTGTTACGTTGGAAAACGCTTGAACCCGCCTTTGTTTCCGTGCCGAAGTTGGACACGGAAAGGTTTGCGGTGGACTTACTCATGGTGCGACCCACGAAGTCCTGACCCATGCGGTCTATTTGCGCGTTGTTACGCTGAAAATCGCTTGAACCC
>CAJOQC010000161.1 GCA_905236785.1 uncultured Selenomonadaceae bacterium | reverse complement strand
TTCCGCAAGGTCGATATAGTAGACGCTGCGATAATCCGAGGCCAAGGCCGTTATCATGCGGTCTTGTTGCGCCCGTTGTTTTTCCTGTTCCAAAAGTTCTTCTTGAAGGGCAAGCTGTTCCTCAAGTTCTTGCTGTTTTATGCGGTTTTCCGTTTCGGATATTTCTTTTTCAAGGGTCATTTTGGCGGCTTTTCGCGTTTGCATGAGCATGAAGGCAAACAGACCCGCCAACACAAGCACCGTCAGCAACGACTGCGCCAAACTGCGGGACACAATTCCGTCGTAAACGTAGCTTATTCTGTCGGTGATTACGCTTTCCCGCACAAGGTAGGTAAGCATCCAATCCGTACTTCGCACCGGCACATAGCACATGGTTTCGCGAATGTCGTTGTAGGTGAAGGACACCACGCCGCCCCGTTTGTTGGCAAAGTCGTCGCGCATGGCGTTAAGGCTATGTCCGTCCTCAAAATTTGCCAGGGCTAGCGCCGTCAGCAAATTTTTTTCCCCGGTAAGACCGCCAAGAACCACGTTGGTCAAGGATTCACCCGTGTTGGCATAGAGATTGCAAAAGGTGATGTTGTTGTTTGTCCCCACTTGCAGGGAAATATTCCCCAACATACGGTTCATGTCGATTTCCATGAAACACGCCACAAGACTTTTTCCTTCAAAGGGCAAATGATCGACGGGTACGGCAACAATGATTTTCTTGTTGTTGCTATCGACGTTTTTGATAGAAATATGGGGTTCATACAGGTTGTTATAATCAAAATTGTATTGGTCAATATCCGTCCGAGTGCCGCGAGATGTGTAGATAAGTCCGTTGCTATCGACAAAGGCGAAACGCTCCAAGCCGTAAAGCTGTTTCATGCGGGCTTGATAGGCTTGCAGATGCTCGGTATCGGCAAGGTCGCCAATACCCAACAAACCTATGGCAACGTCAAGATTGTCGATGTAATTTGCAAGAGTAGAAGCAACAACCTGCTCGCGGCGGCCGGCCAACTCATCGAGGTAGATAAGATTTACCGTTCGCACCGCCGTTTGAGTGTCGCTTGTGGCGGCTCTGCCCAGCCAAACAGTGCCTATGGCCAGCAAAATGACGATTATGACCGCGCCGACAACGGCAATGCGTTGCAGGCCTTTCTTCTGTAATTTTTCCATGGGTAAACCTCCGTTATATCATTGCCGTTCTTGCGGTCAAAAAACATTTTGTTTTGAAATATTGTTAAATGTGCATAAAAAAAGAAAAAGAGAAAGAACCTAAAAACTTTATTTTTTATAATTTAATGTTGCAACAGGGCGGTAATTTCTTTTTGCAGGTGGTTTAGCGCGCCGACAGAATAATCTTCGGCGGCTATTATGCGTTTTACTTCGCGGTCGGCGTAGAGCATGGTCTGTTCGTAGCGAGCAAATTTTGGGCGCGGCACGGCGTCGTTTAACACTTCCGTCACGATTTGCGGGTTCATTATTTCGTCGGAAAAATCAAGGTTCAAAGCAACATCGCGACGCACCGGCAAACCTTGGGATTTTTCCGTGATAAGTTTTTGAATTTCTTTGTCGTTGCAAAGTTTTTTCATAAACTTCCATGCCTCGTCCTCTTTGTCGGTTCTTGCGCTCATGCCCACCATAAGGGTATCAAGCTCGGAAATGTTTTTTCCATGAGGGCCTCGGGGCAGTTTCACACAGTCCCAATGAAAAGCGGCGTATTTTTTTATCCGCCAGGGATAGGGCTTATAAGCGCGATATTCGGCAAAACTAAAGGGGCGAAAAGCCACGCGCCCCCGGTCAAAATCCCCGGCGGATATTTCATGACCATGGCGAATATTTTTTAACTCACGCAAAAACAAAATAGTTTCGTTTAGCCCCGCGCCGGAAAAATTCGCGCTTTGCCCGTCGTCGTCAAATAGCGCAACGCCGTTTGTCACAGCCGCCGCCTGCCATGAAAAATCATAACAGCCGAATTGATCGAGAGCGCCGTCCCCGTCGGCATCGCGGGTCACCTGCCGACATACGGCAAGAAAGTCCGCCCATGTCCAATCGTTACTTGGCATGGCTATGCCTTCGTTTTTTAGGAGCGTTTTGTTGACAAACATCAACGTAGGCACGCTTTCAAAGGGCAACGCCACAATGTTTTTGCCGTACACGCAGGAATTTATCGACGCGGAATAATAATCGTCAACCGTCACGGCCGCGTCCTGCTCGATAAAATTGTCAAGTTCCTTTAGCGCGCCGATGCCCGCATACAGGTTCAAGTCGTCGGCGGTGAGGAAAAAAACATCAGGCTCGTCGCCTTCAACAAACCTTTCCGCCAGCCATTCGCCGTAATCGTCCTTGCGTATTCCGCTGACGTATGTCACCGCTGTTCCCGTTTCGTCGGCATATCTTTTTATCGCCTCGTCAAGTACGGCGTAAGCGTCGCTTTGCGGCACGTTGTAGGGGCTGCCAACGAAAAAACCCACCCGCAAAGGGCGCGGCGCATTTTTGCGTTCATAGACTCCATGGGCAAAGTAAACGACAATAATCAAAACAGCAACGACAATGCCCCATTTTTGCCCTGCGGAAAATTTTTTTTCTTTCATGTGGTTTCCTCGGCGGCAAGCCCTGTTTGCACCGCCCATATTGCAAGTTGAGTTCTGTCTCGCAGGTTTAATTTTGACAGTGCCGCGCTGAGGTTGTTTCGCACCGTCCCCCCCGTAAGTGATAATTTTTCGGCTATTTCTTTGTTTGACAAACCGCGCCCCACCAAGGTGGCCACGTTTCTTTCCGTCCGGCTCAAAATTTTCGCGTCCGCGTCCTCGTTTTCCACCGTAAGGTTTGATTGCGCCAGTTGATTAAACAGTTTAACGACTTTGGTCATGACGTTGGGCGTTAAAATAGAACCGCCGGAGGCGACGGTGCGAATGGCGGCGGAAAGTTCCGGCACGGACACGCCCTTTAGCAGATAGCCGCTTGCGCCGTATTTTAGGGCGTTATATACATATTCGTCGTCGTCAAAGGTGGTAAGGATTATTATTTTTATCTGGGGGTAAGTTTCCTTTACTTCCTTGGTGGCCATTACGCCGTCGATTTCCGGCATTCGCACGTCCATCAAAATAACGTCGGGGACGGTTTTTTTCACTTTCGCCAAAAGTTCCCGCCCGTTTTCGGCGATGCCCACTACTTCCATGTCGGCGTTCATGTTAAGAACCACTTGCAAACTTTCGCGAATAAGTTCTTGGTCGTCGGCTATCATCACTTTTATCATCACGAACGCTCCTTGTTGATGGGTATTGCCGCCTCGACGATAAAGCCGCCGTCGCTCCAGTAGTTAAGCGAGCCATGTAAAAGGTCGAGCCGTTCTTTCATGTGACGCAACCCAAAGCCTTGTTTAATTTCCTGTGCGCCCTGCCCGTCGTCGGCAATTATTATCCGCAAGACTTCGCCGTCGCCGCCCACCGTTATGCCCACGTGTTTGGCGCGGCCATGGCGGTTGGCGTTTGTGAGGCACTCTTGCACAATGCGATATACAACTTCTTCCTCGTCTTTGCGAAGATTATCCGGCCATCCCGTCACGTCGAAGGTTATGTCCATGCCCGAAGACTCGGCAAATTCCGCCGTCATTTTGGCAAGAGCGTAACGAAGGGGCAGTTTTTCAAGCGCGTCGGGGCGCAGTTTCTTTACGGAGCGGCGCACGTCCTTTATGCCGTCTAAGGCCATTTGCCGAATTTTTCCCAGTTGTTTCTTGCTAAATTCCGGCGCGGTTTCCATGGTCATAATGCACGCATCAAGACCCGCCGCGATGCCGGTCAGCGTATGCCCCAAGGTGTCGTGAATTTCCCGCGCCAAGCGGTTTCGCTCGCGGGTTTCGGCGGTACGCTCCGCCTCTTGGGCATAAAGGCGCAGTTGTTCGTTGGCATCTTCCAACCTTGCGTTTAATTGGCGAATACGTTCCTTTTCTTCATGATTGCTTTTTACCAACAGAACGATAAAAATTACGAACAGAACGATATTTAGGGACACCAAGGTGTTTTTTGTCGCCAACAACACCGTTTGCGCCGCGCCGTTATAATAGGCGATGTACGCTTCAAATGGCACTACCTTCATCTTGAGGGCGACAAGGTTATAATTTGCGATAAAATACAAAAGGGTCATTGCCGCCGGCAATATGTATTCTTGGTTTCGCCCGGCGTAGCGACGCATTAAATCCGCCACTATCACCAAAACCACCCCGTCATAGGCAAGGTTTATGCTGTGCATGACAAAAATGCAGGCGCAAACTTCAAGGAACATATACACATACTGCCATGATTCGCGGGTATCTGCCGTGGTATACAATCGGCCAAAGGCGACCAAAAGCAAAAAGGACAGACAAGTGACAAAAAAATTTTCCGGAGCGGGGGCGGGCAACACCGACACCCGCTCCAAAAAATATTTTGCCCCCGCCGACTCCACGATTTTTATTTGCGTGAGGCTCATAAAGGCGGCGATTAACAAGGTGACAACGGCGTTATAGGCATAAAACAAATGATGCATACCGACAAAAGACATTTTATCCCGCGTCAATCCCATTTTGGCACCTCGTCGGCGTTGTCCCGTGTGAGCAACACGGCAGGAAGCCTAATAAGTTTATCCGGCTTTTCCCCCGCCAAAATCCTATAGGCCAATCGAGCGGCGATGCGCCCTATTTCTCTTGGCTGTTGCACCGCTGTGGCTGTCATTACGCCGCTTTTTATGAGTTCTCGCGTTTCCTTCACGCCGTCCACGCCGTAAACATAAACGTCGTTTAACAGCCCGAAGTTTTGCAAAGCCGCCAACGCTCCCATGGCCGACGGGTCGTTTATGGCCATCACCGCATCCACCGCGCCATGTTCCGTTAAAATTTTTTCCATGGCGGGCATGGCAATTTCAAGCTGCCCCAAACATTCCTCTTCGGCCACGATTTCAAATTCGTCATGCCCCGTTAAAGCGTCGGTAAACCCCCGTATTCTCTCGGAGGCCGATTGCGCCGCCGAATGTTTTAAGAGAGCTATTTTCCCGCCGTCGGAATGGGCGATTAAATGTTCGGCGCAGATTTTCCCCGCTTCATAGTTGTCGCTGGTTACAGTGACCGCCGCATAATCATCGTCGTAAAGCCCGGTGTCGATGGCGATAACAGGTACGCCCGCTTTTGCCGCCGCTTTTATGGCGGGGGTTACGGTCTTTTGGTCGGCGGGGTTCACGAACAAAAGGGACACGCCGCTTTTAACAAGTTCTTCTATTTCTTCGTTTTGCCGCTCTTGGCTAAGAGCCGGGTCGCGGGAAATCAGCACGTCGCCGTTATTTTCCACGGCGGCGCGTATTTCCTCGTCGATTATTTCGTAAAAAGGATTGTTCATGGTCATGTATACCGCGCCGAACTTGCGACGGTTTTCGTTTTGCCGCAGGGAATAATCCGTGCGGGCAAGTTGCAACAAAAACAGCATGATTAACGCCAAAGCCATGGCGGCGATACAATAGCGAAAAATCCGTTCGTGTCGTTCCATTGTCCGCTCGTTTATTTACCTTTGGGACATTCGGCGATAACTTCGATTTCGCATAACGCTCCGGCCGGCAAATCCTTCACCGCCACGCAACTTCTGGCGGGCTTTTCGGTGAAATGTTTTTCGTAAACGGCGTTAAACTTGCCAAAGTCGGCAATTTCCGCCAAAAAGCAGGTGGTTTTGACAACGTCTGCCATGCTTGCCCCTGCCGCTTTTAATACGGCGGCAATATTTTTGCAGACCTGTTCCGTTTGCCCTTCAATATCCTGCGCTTCGATTTTCCCCGCCGCAGGATTTATGGCAATTTGCCCGGAAAGGTACAGCATCCCTCCAGCCGCTTTGGCTTGGCTGTACGGCCCTACGGCCTTTGGCGCATCGTCGGTGTGAAATGTTTTCATGATTATTCTCCTTTTTGCTGTTCGTATTTATATATTTGTTTTGGGGTACATATCGTTGCTATTCACTGATACGCGGGTAACCCCCTCCGCCGCTTCGCGGCACTTCAATCCCTTTCAGGGGAGGCTCAAGGGAATAAATTTTTTGCTTCCACTGAAAGGGGAGGTGGCGGCTCGTAGGGCTGACGGAGGGGTTTCGTGTCGAACGGTGAATAGTAACCATGAATTGTTGCCCTTTTTACTTCGTAACCCTTCCCCATACTCCGTCG
>CAJOQC010000160.1 GCA_905236785.1 uncultured Selenomonadaceae bacterium | reverse complement strand
CAGTCTTTTTGGCTTTGCTGACAGTACTCGTATGTGAGCTTAAAAAATAAACCGTCACCGGCCGAAACCCGATGACGATTTTGGTTTTCAAATAATCTGTTTGAGGGCGGCCGTTAAACAACGCCCTTTTTCTTGCGTCGATTATACCAACAAAGACGGCAAATTGCAACAGTTGTTGCAATTTTTCTTTTGCCCTGTTATATTAAAAACACAATCGAAGGAAAGGACGAAACCATTGAACCCACAAGACACGCCGTCGGCGGGTTTTAAGGTGGGCGGCCTTCTCTATATGCCCGCCCTTCAGGAAAACATCGCCGACAAAATCATCAATAAAAAAATTCCTTGCCTCACCTCCGTCGCCTTTTGCCTTGAGGACGCAATCCGCGACGAAGCCGTGGAGTACGCCGAAGAAAAACTGCAAGACACCCTGCAAAAAATTGCCGCCGTCAACGCCGCCGACCTGCCCCTTATGTTTATAAGGGTGCGAAGCGCGGCGCAAATCGGGAAACTGCACCGTTCCTCGGCGTATGTGCGAAAACTGATAACGGGCTACATTCTGCCAAAGTTCGACACCGAAAACGCCGCCGGATATCTAAATATCATAAACGCCATTAACAAAGATCGGCGCGTTTATATGATGCCCATTTTGGAAAGCCGCGCCGTGGCCGATATACGAACCCGCCGCGCCGAACTTGTCGCCCTTCGGGATATGCTTGACGAAAGGCGCGACACCGTTTTGAATGTGCGGGTGGGCGTTAACGACCTATGCGGGCTTTACGGGCTAAAATGCCCCATTGACAGCCCCGTTTATGACATTGGCGCGTTGCGGGACATTTTGGCGGACATAATAAACGTTTTTGCCGCAGATTACGTTGTTTCCGCCCCGGTCAGAAACTATTTCGGCAAAGAAGGGGAAGCGGGGCTAAAGCGGGAACTTGCCCTTGATAAAATAAACGGTTTTATCGGCAAAACCGCCGTCCACCCGTCGCAACTTCCCCTTATCTACGACAGTTTGCGGGTAACCCGCGAGGAATACGAGGACGCAACGGCGATACTAAACTGGCAAGATAGCCGCCGCGGCGTCGCCAAAAACAGCGCCAAAAGCGGCATGAACGAAGTAAACTGCCATTGGCGTTGGGCGCGGCGAGTTAAAATTTTGGCGGACATTTACGGCGTAAAGGATTAGGGCAATGTACGATAAAAACACTCTCGTTAAAATAGCCAAACGGCACAACAACAATAAACGCGCCTATTTGCTGGTAAACCCCCTGCAAGGCAAACACCTGCCCGCAAACCCCGCCGAAGCCCTCGCCATGATGCGCGCCTTGGGCGAACTGACGAAAAAACACGCCCCAAAAGCAAAAGCCCTTATCGCCATGGCGGAAACAGCCACGGCCATAGGCGCGGCGGCGGCGCGAGAATTAGGCCTCCCGGACATCTTCTTTGTCACCACCACCCGGGAGAGTTTGACGGGGGAAGTCATTGAATTTCAAGAAGAACACAGCCACGCCGTAAAGCAACGACTGTATATACAAAAAGCGAAAGAACCTCTCGAAAAGGCCGAAGAAATAATCATTCTGGACGACGAAATCTCCACGGGGCGCACCCTTATTAACATGGCGCGGGTGCTTAGGGCGCATTTCCCCAAAATAAAAAGAATAATCGCCGCCTCCATAATAAACCGCGTGTCCGCCGAAAACGAAGACTTGCTCGCGGCAGAAAACATTGTTTGCGTATCTTTATTAAAACTTCCTTATGAAGATTATTCCCCTCTTGCCCTGTCCTTTCCCGCCCTTGCCCCTACGACACCGCCCGCCCCTTCCGGCGTCTTGCCCCGTTTTATACGCCCATTGACGGGGCGCATAAACCCGCGTTTGGGGGCGAACATCGGCGCATATTGGGAAGAGTGCGAAGAAAACGCCCGATTTATTGCAAAATCTTTAGAAAGTTCCCAAGGCTTCCCCCACGAAGGCAAAATTTTGGTTTTGGGTACGGAGGAATGTATGTTGCCCGCCCTCATTTTGGCCGACCTTTTGGCGAAAAAATTCCCCGGCGCAAAGGTGTTTAACCACGCCACCACCCGTAGCCCCATTGCCGTCAGCGCGGCGGCGGGCTACCCCATAAGGCGCGGTTTTTCTCTGCCGAGTTTCTACGACGCGGCGCGGCAAACATACATATACAATACGGAAAAATACGCGGCGGCTGTGGTGGCAAGCGATGCCCCCACGCCCTCGGCGGCGGCTGTGGATGCCCTTTGCGGCGCGTTGGCCGAAACCGAAAAAATATTTTTGGCGGTGAAAAATTAAAAAATGTTCGGCACATATAAAAAAGAGGACGTAACCCTGCTCCTTAAAGACATAAGCGGCGCGGTACAACCCCTTGACACGGCGGCGCGGGAGCGGCTTATCCAAGGGGGGGCGCATTATTCCTCCATGCTCCCCGTGGAATACGAGCCGTCGGCGCAATATTTGGAGCTTTTTTTCGCCTCCTTGGCGGAAAACGCCGCCAAAACCGCCCTCAGCGCGGCAACGGCGGCGGAAAAAATCCTGCGTCAAAAGGGCAAAAACGCGGTTTTGGTGTCCCTTGCCCGCGCAGGAACTCCCGCCGGCATCCTCATTAAACGCTACCTGCGGGAAAAACGCGGCATTGACGCGCCCCATTACTCCATTTCAATCATTCGCGGCAAAGGCATTGACAAGAACGCCATGAACTACATTTTGGCGCGGCACAAGCCCCAAGATTTGCAATTTGTGGACGGCTGGACGGGAAAGGGCGCAATAGGGCGGGAGCTTACCTGCGCCATGGCGGATTTTGCCGGCGTTAGCGACAGTTTGGCGGTTCTTGCCGACCCGGCGCGTATAGCCGCCGTTTTCGGCACGCGGGAAGATTTTCTTATTCCCTCATCCTGCCTAAACTCCACGGTGTCGGGGCTTCTTAGCCGCACTTTTTTGCGGGAGGACATCATAGGCGAAAATGATTTTCACGGCGCGGTGTTTTACGCCGATTTGCGGGAAAAAGACCTCACCTACCGTTTTATCGACACCGTGGCGGCAAACTTCCCCGCCGCTCCCCCCGCCCTTGCCGACGACGAACCGCCCACCGGCGCAGGGCTTAGGGAAGCGGAGGATATTTGCCGCGAATTAAACGCCGGGGACATAAACTTTGTAAAACCGGGCATCGGCGAGGCCACACGGGTGCTTTTGCGGCGCGTCCCCCGTTGCGTGTTGGTTAATAGCAGCTTTGGCGCAGAACTTCGGCACATTTACCGTTTGGCGGAGGAAAAAAATGTGCCCCTGCGGGAATATCCCCTCAAAAACTACAAAGCCTGCGGCATAATAAAAAAATTGGGGGATTTATGATATTATTTGCCTGCGATTTGGATAACACTCTCATTTACTCGGCAAAGCGGCTTTTGCCGGAGGAGGAGTACATCTGCGTTGATACCTACGAAGGAGCAGAAATCTCCTTTATGTCCGAAAAAACCGCCCGCCTGTTGCAAAATTTGCCCGCCGAAATTCTCCTTGTTCCCCTCACCGCCCGTTCGGCGGCGCAGTATAAGCGCATAAAGTGGCCAAAAGGATTTTCGCCCCCCTTGGCTCTTACCACGGGAGGCATGATTTTGTTGGAAAATGGCGAAGAAAGCGCGGCATGGACGGCAAAATCCCGGCAGTTAACAGCCCCATACCGCGAGGAGCTGACGAGAATGTACCGCCTTGCCGCAGAGGAGGCCGCCTTTTCCGCCTGCCGCCTGACGGACGATATGTATCTTTTTCTCCGCGCCGAAGATGCCGACACGGCGGCGGAATTTGCCGCCCGATACGCCAAAACAACCCGCCTTACCGTGTGCCGCACGGGGCGCAAAATCTACATTACCGCCCCCAACGCCCACAAAGGCGCGGCTCTTTCGCGTTTGCAACAAAAACTTAAACCCCAATACACTTTCTGCGCCGGGGACAGCGCGGCGGATTTCCCCATGGCAAAATTCGCCTGCCGCGCCTTTTTCCCAAGCTACGCCCGGCAAGAGGAAAATTTCCCCCCAAACGCCGAAATTTGCGCCGAAAAGGGCGTATTTGCCGAGGATTTTTTGGCGCGAATAAATATTTTTATAAAAAAATTATAATTTGCTATTGAAAATCATTTTCATTTGTGCTATATTATGTTCAGGCTTTCGTTGGACATTGCAAAACATTTGTTTTGCGCGGTAAGCTCTCCTAAAATATAATACACAGCAAAAAAACCCGCTTGCGCGGGCTTTTTTGTTATCCCATGGCGGCTTTTAGACGTTTTATGGGCAAAAAGTGCAGTATAATGCAACAAATAGCGCACTCCGGGACAATCAAAGCGGAGTTAACCACGATGGAGTACCACACCGGCGACATATCCGGGGGCGCATAGGCGGCGAAGAAAGCCACCCCCGACACAAAGTGACAGCAAAACCGCCCCAAAAAGGCCGCCGCCGCCCCAAGTATTGCGCGGTCTTTAAGCAGCCCCGCCAGCCCCATGGCCATAAAGGGCAAAGGGTAATCAAAAAGCACCTGCACCGGGTGCATAATAAAGGGGTCTTGCAACAAATTGATAATTCCGTACATAAACCCCGCCAACGCCCCGACCCCCGCGCCGTAACGATAGGACACCAACAAAAGAGGCACCATGCTGCCCAAAGTGACGCTCCCCCCCTGGGGGAAATGATACAGCCTAATCATATGCAACACCGCGCTTAACGCCAACATCACGGATATAACGCACATGGTCTTGGTAGTGAGCTTCACCCGCCGCAAATAAAGCCCCCACAAAAGAAGCCCCAACACCCCGCAAAGAGCGGCTATGCTGCTTATATTTTCCATTTTTTCCTCCTTTTTTTCTTTTTTGTTCATTCCCTCTACTTTTTTTCTCTTTCTTTGAAAAGAAATAACGGAGGGAGTTTTTAGAGGTTGCCTATAATTATTACAGTGACAATAGCGGTAAAAATCAACAATAGTAATACAAAATTAACAATAACGTTAACATAAAAATACATTAAAGTTTTTTCTTTCTTTTTCTCTTTCTTTGGTTCTTTCTTTCTCTTTTTCTTTCTTTTTTTCAAAAAAGAAAGAAAAAGAGAAAGAAAGAACAGCACAAAACT
>CAJOQC010000159.1 GCA_905236785.1 uncultured Selenomonadaceae bacterium | reverse complement strand
CCGCAACACTTGACATAGAGCCGAAATTGTAAAAAGAGAGGACGCAGTTTTTGCGTCCTCTCTTTTTACAATTTCGTTTTTTTAATCTTCCGTTTTACAAAACTCAATTCACGCCGCGATTGTCGGCATCGCGGTGCAGGGCGAACATTTCCGTCAGGAACAAATTGCTGATGTCAACGTTCTTGCGCTCATTTAAGTACGCTTGATAGTGGGATGGGTGCAAACCTGCGCCGGAAGTGAGCATACCGGGCTTAACGTTGCCGTTGTTGTCAAATTCGTACACGGCGTATACGCCAAAGCTGTGGTCGTTGCCGTTCCAGATGCCGAGGCTTTGGTCGTTGTCACGTTTGTCGTTTAATATCGTCATGTCGAATATGACCGGGGGAATGTAGGATTTACCTCTGTTATCAATGAAATTATACACTTCGGGTTTATATTCCACCAAGGCAACTTGATTGTTAATCTTATCAATCAGCAGAAGGGATTTGCCCTTGGAATTGCTGATAAGGGACAAACTGCCGCTGTCGCTGTGTCCAAAGGAAGTGGCCAGCACTTTGCCGTTTATGCCGTTGCTGTTTAACACTTTTTGTATTTCGCTGAAAGAAGAATTTTCGGCAGTGTTTTGCTTTGGCGCAGGTGTTTCGATTTTCTTTTTCGCTTGCTTGTCGGTATCAACGGCGGGTTTTGTCGTTTGCGCCGGGGCAGTTGCGCTGTTGTTATTGTTGTTATTATTGTTGTCGGCGTCGCTTGAAACGGAGATTATGTCTTTGTCCGTAAAAGTAACGGAGCTAAACAAGCTGTACGCCGACAAGGCGCAGGAGAGCAATAACAGCGAAACAAGAACCGTTGCGGCGGCAATAAATTTGTTTTTCGCTTCTTGATTGTCGCCTGCGGTCATAATCTTTGCCGCAGAGAATATTACGCCTATCAACATGAGAAGCCCCAAAGCGGCGGTTAGAGCGGCTCTTTCCTTGTGCCAAATTTTGAATGTCGCCTGCACGTCCTTATCTGTGTTTGAAGTAAGCACAGGCGCAAGATTCCACAGCAAACGTTTGTTTTCGTTGGTCGTTTGGTCGGCGTTGCTGTTCTCCGCCGCATAGGGCAAATTCATCACATAATCGAATTTTACCTGCGCCATAAGAGCCTGCACCATCATTTGTTCTTCTTTGTCGGCGGGTTTGTTTTTGTTGTCGCTCTGCAGAGAGAAATCAAAGGAATAGGTGTCGAAGAACCAACCGTCATGCTTTTTTATCCCGCGATTTGTTCCCTTTAGATTGCTGAACATACTGCCCGCATTTTGGCTTTTGGCAAATTCCTCGATGCTTTTGTATGAAGCGGACATTTCGTAGCCCGTCATGTTGCCTTCCGCAACCGGGGTCACCTGTACATCGCTGTTCTTTTTTACCGCCGTATCCTTGAAACTTTCTATCTCGGAACGTATCAACTCTGCGCCTACAAGTTTGATTTTCATTTTTACCGATGCATCTTCGCCGATTGTCATTTCGGTAGTGCCTTGAAAACAACCGGCGCAAAATATGCAACTAAGCGTCAAACTTAAAAGAACAAATAATTTTTGCAAATTGGTTTTCAAAATTATCGCTCCCAACCGTAATTTTATAAGTTTTTGATATTTGATGCTTCCCTTTATCAATTCTCGAACCTCACCGACGATGAGTTTAGGTTTCGCGTCACGGCAAGTCGCAAAGGAATACGGCGTTTCAATTCTTCAACATGAGAAATTATCCCCACCAATCGACCGTCGCTTTGCAACTCCGTAATGGTGTTCATTGCCATATCAAGGGTTTCGGCATCAAGCGTGCCAAAACCTTCGTCGATAAACACCGTGTCAAGGTGAATGCCCCCCGCCATGCGCGTCACAACGTCCGACAACCCCAAGGCCAAGGATAAGGAGGCCAAAAAACCTTCGCCCCCCGACAAAGTGGCGCATGGCCGCCGCGCCCCCGAATACTCGTCGATAATGTCGATATCAAGCCCCGCTTCTTTGCGACGGTTTGCGGCCGTGTCGGACACCGACAGCCGATAGCGGTTGCGGCTCATTTTGGACAGGCGGGCATTTGCCGCCTCGGTTACATCCTTTAGTATGGAACGGAGAATATATGCCTCAAAACTCATGCGCCCTTCGCCCCCGGCGGCCGCGTCCGCCAAAATTTTGGCCGCGCCGCACTTTTCTGCAAGGGCGGCAACATCTTTTTGCAGATTTTTAAGCTCGGCAAAAATTTTCGTCAGTGTGTCAATATCCTTGCGGTTTCTCTCCACGGCGGCAACCTGATTCCGCCATTTTTCCTCCGCTTCGTCGGCGAATTTTTTTAGGCTGTTTTCGTCCGGCGGAGATTTCCCCTCGGTTTTGGCTGCGGCTTTGTTAAAAGCGTCAAGGTGAATAATTTTTTTGTCCTCAAAAGCGCGGATTCGCTCTCGCACTTCTTCGCGGCGGGATAAATCCCGCCATTTCCCCTGGGCGGCTCTTTGATATTCGGCAAAATCGGCAAAACCCGCGTTTTTTATATCTGCGTCAAAGGATATTTGCGCCGCCGTTGCCGCTGCTTCGGTTTTTTCCTTTGCCTTTTGCGCCATGTTGGTTTTTTCCGCATGGACGGATTTTTCCTCGGAAATTTTTTGCCATTTTGTTGCGGCATCGTCGCGGGATTTTTGCATATTTTGTATCTCGCCCGTAAGTTT
>CAJOQC010000158.1 GCA_905236785.1 uncultured Selenomonadaceae bacterium | reverse complement strand
TTGATTATTTTGGCAGGTGATTTTTTTGCAATCGGTACGAGTGCTTGTCGTTGACAATTCCATATTTTTCCGCGACGAATTGGCGGACGGGCTGGCCAGGGAATTGCCCAACGGCAGTTTGGTGGAGCGGGCGGCCGCGCCCGTGGAAGCCAAGGACAAAGTGCGCCTGTTTAAGCCAAACGTGGCGGTGGTCAATTATTCCATGGCGGCCGTTACTTTGGACGGCAAGCGTTTCTTTGCGGTGCTTGCCGATTTGGTGGACGGGCCGGTGGTGGCTTTTGGCGCTCTTGCCGGCGGCAAAGAATCCGCCCTTCAAGCGGGGGCTATCGACTATATAGTTAAACCCACCGACGGCGATGTGGACAGGGCTTTTTTCAAAACCTTTGTGTCCCGTGTTCAGCTTGCCATTACCCGTTACAATCTTTTGCCCACCGCCAAAAAGAAAAAACAAGAATCCACCCCCGCCATAAAACCGGGGAGTATAATGACCCGCGCCGGTTGGCGGTCTGCGCGCCCCGCTGCCGCCGCCGAAACTTCGGCATCGTCGCCGAGTGTAAGCAGCGCAAACGCCGCCTTGGCCATGGCAATGCGCGCCAAAACGGAAGTTTCCGCCGCCATACCGGGGGTGCAACGAACGGCAGCGGTGTCTGCGCCGCCGGCCGTCGCTCTCAGCGAATTGCCCCGCGCCACCAAGAAAATAGAGTTAATCGCAATCGGCTCGTCAACGGGTGGGACGGAGGCTTTGTCGGTGGTCTTAAAGGCGTTAAGGCCGCCTTTGCCGCCCATTGTAATAGTGCAACATATTCCCGCCCTTTTTTCGCGGCTTTTGTCCGAGCGGCTTAACGAAGAATGTGTTATCCATGTGAAGGAGGCCGCCGACGGTGACACGGTGATGGTGAACACTGCCTATATCGCGCCGGGGGGCAAACACATGACCATCGCCCGCTCCGGCGGCATTATGGCTCTTACTTGCAAGCCGGGTCCGCGTGTTCACAGTTGTTGCCCATCCGTTGATGTGCTTTTTGACTCTGTGGTGCAGAATATCGGCGGGCCGACGGTGTTGGGGATAATCCTGACGGGCATGGGGCAGGATGGCGCGGCGGGGCTTTTGAAGATGCGGCAAAAGGGTTCGCCCACCTTGGGGCAGGACGAAGCCACCTGCGTTGTTTACGGTATGCCGCGAGCCGCTTTTGAAATGGGGGCTGTCGAGAAGCAACTCCCCTTGACGGCCATTGCGCCGGCGATTATGAAAATAGCGGGCAGTTAAATTGCATAGATACGGCGTCGCCCCGTTATCGGCGAAAAACCGCGAGTTTTCGGCTCGCGGTTTTTGTTGGCAAACTTTGATAATGGGGTTATAATAGAGCCAAGGAAGCACTGCATAATTCGTCTGCCCCCTTGCCGGGATTTTTTCGGCAATGGAACGAACTCTTTTACATAGCACTTTCCGGGAAATTTTTGCGAAACGGGTGAAAACATGGATTTTAATTTCGATCTTGTGATAAATTCCTTTCCGCTCCTGTTGGTGGGCGCGGGGGTGACGGTGGAGATAACAGCCATGTCCGTGGCAATCGGCATCGTTATCGGGCTTTTTGCGGGCATAGCGCGAATTTGCCGCATACGCCCCATTGAAATTGCGGCGGCGGTCTATGTGGATTTTTTTCGCGGCACGCCCTTGTTGGTTCAGCTCTTTTTGATTTACTTTGCCGTGCCGGTTATAACGGGGCAACGCATGGATCCCTTCTTTGCGGCGATTACTGCCTGCGGCATCAACAGCGGCGCATATATAGCGGAAATTTTCCGCGCCGGCATCGCCTCCATCGACATAGGCCAGACGGAGGCGGGACGTTCCTTGGGCATGACATGGACCCAGACCATGCGCTATATAATAATACCCCAAGCCTTTAAGCGGATTATCCCCCCTTTGGGCAACGAGTTTATTGCCCTCTTAAAGGATTCCTCCTTGGTGTCCGTCATAGGCTTTGAGGAACTAACGCGGCGGGGTCAGCTCATCATCGCCAAAACTTACGGCTCTCTTGAAATTTGGCTGTCGGTGGCGATTATATATCTTGCCATGACCGTCACAATCTCGCGGTTTGTGGCCTATCTCGAAAAACGCTTTAACATTAAGAAAAGATAAGGGGTGCAAAGATGATAAACATTCGCGGCCTGCATAAATATTTTGGCGACAATCATATCCTTCGGGGCATAGACCTTGACATTGCCGAGCGGGAAGTGGTGGTTATAATAGGGCCGTCAGGCTCGGGGAAAAGCACCCTTTTGCGTTGCATGAACTACCTTGAAGAACCCACGGAGGGGGTTATAAGCGTTGACGGCATAATCCTTTCCGGCGAGGCCAACATAAATAAAGTCCGCGAAAACGTGGGCATGGTGTTCCAACGATTCAACCTTTTCCCCCACATGACGGTGCTGAACAATATCACTCTTGCCCCGGTGAAGGTAAAACACATGGAAAAGGCAAAAGCGGAGGAACTGGCGCGGGACTTATTAAACCGCGTGGGGCTTTTGGACAAGGCGGACAGCTACCCGGAGCAACTTTCGGGCGGTCAACAGCAACGGGTGGCCATAGCCCGCGCCTTGGCCATGGAGCCGAAGGTGATGCTCTTTGACGAGCCGACCAGCGCCCTTGACCCGGAGATGGTGGGGGAAGTGTTGGACGTAATGCGGAAGTTGGCAAAGTCCGGCATGACCATGGCAATCGTAACTCATGAAATGGGTTTTGCCCGTGAGGTTGGGGATCGTTTGCTCTTTGTGGACGAAGGCCGGATTATCGAAGAAGGACCGCCAAAGGAAATTTTTGAAAACCCCAAAGAGGAACGAACGAAATTGTTTTTGTCCAAGGTGCTGTAAAAGAACCAAAGAAAAAGAAGCAATATAAACACCCAAAGGCCATACGCAACGACAATGCATGGCTTTTGGGTGTTTTATGATTCTTTTGTCATACTGCTTTTCAATTAAAGTCGGACAATTTTAGGCAACCTCTAAAAACTCCCTCCGTCAGCCCTGCGGGCTGCCACCTCCCTCCAAGAGGGAGGCTTAAATCAGCCCTCCTCTTG
>CAJOQC010000157.1 GCA_905236785.1 uncultured Selenomonadaceae bacterium | reverse complement strand
CCTGCGGGCTGCCACCTCCCCTTTCAGGGGAGGCTTAAAATCAGCCCTCCTCTTAGAGGAGGGTGTCGGCGAAGCCGACGGGAGGAGGTATAAAAAGAGTTTTTAGAGGTTGCCCAAAGTTTTTTCTTTTTTCTTTCTTTCAAAAAAGAAAAAAGAAAAGAGAAAAAGAAAGAACAAAACAGAACAATAACATCAAATCAACAACTCGGGATGGCGTACCATGTAGCCGGTCAGCTCGCAGTAGGCTTGGCGTTCTTCAAGGTAGCGGGCGGTGTCGTGTTGCGTTTCGGGGTCTTGCGGTGAAACGGCCGCAGGTTGCGCCAGTTTGTCGGCGTACAGCCCCACCATGTCCTTGTCTATCCAACAGTGGGGCGTCACCGCGTGGTCTATGGGCGCGGTTAGGGCGGGGAAAAGGGAATAATAGGAAAAGCCTTGGGGCGCGATAAGCTCCATAAGGGTGGGCAAAATGTTCATGTGAGAGCCAACGTCGTTCCCGGCGAACATATCCCCCCGCAGGCCGGGGGCGGACATGGCAAAGGAAGTGCACATCCTTTCCCTTATGGTCGGCTCGGTACGCGCCAAAATATTGCACTCAAGGGGCAACACGCGGCTTGCATGATCCCCCGTCACGATAAACAGGCTGTCGGGGTACAACGCCCGCATTTCCTCGGCAAAGTCCATTAGGAATTTATCCGCGTACCAAAAACAGGCCAAGCGGCGAAAAGCTCCTTCGTCCCGCAAAACCGACGGTGGGAGGTCGGGCATACATTTTTCACGATCAAAGCCGTATTTTTCCACGGGGATATTATATGGGCCGTGATTGGAAGTGGTGTAGACAAAATGAAAGGTAGGCGCGTCGTCCCCTTCTTTTATGAGGCGGGCGACATCAGAGAGAAAAATATGGTCGTACACCCCAAGCCAAGTGCGGGGCGCGTCGGCGGGGCAAATGTCCACTCCCCCCCAACTCTCGTCAAAACCCGTGGCGGGAGTGTAATGCTTGAGGCTCGCCCAAGTAAGGCTGCCGCCGTACCAAAAAACCGTCCGATAACCGAGTTTTTTTATCTGCGACGCCAAAGCCGTGGGGACATTGCCGCTCCAAAAGTCCTTGTTCTCGTTAAGCTCCATATCCGCGTCGAAAATGCCGCTCATTATGCTGACAATGGAGGTCTGGGACAAAGTGCCGCCGGGCAGGAAATTGTTAAACGCCACAGCGTCCTCACGGCTGCGGAACTTTTTCCCCGCGTCGGCAATGTGCAAATTCTCGTAAAGCGGGTCAAAGGCGGCTTGAGAATGGCTTTCGCCAAAAAGCAGGAAAATATGGGAGGGCTTTTTGATTTTCGCCCCCGCCGCCTCCCGCCGAAACTGCAACAAGGGGTTAAATCCGGCCTTCATGGCAGAGGGCGCGGGCAAAACGCCGCCAAAAATGCTCATTGACTCCTCGTCCGTGTGGCGAAGGCTTTCATGGCGGGGGCGGTTCTTCAAAAGTTCCAAAGCCACCAAATCATCAATAACCGCCTTGCCGAAGAAAACATCGTCCTTCACCACAGCCGGCACTTCGTCCCATTCGGGCTTGTGGCGGTGGTTAAGAGTGCCGCCGTAGCGGAAAAAATAAAAGAGCAATATGGCGGCGGCAAACAGGGCAAAATTAAACAGCCCCGCCCCAACATCGCCCGCAAACTGCGGCGCGGGGAGGGCGGGCAGGCGCAAAAGCCACTGCGCCGCCAACCCCCACAGAGCAAGAAAGGGAACATAGCCCGCCAAAATCAGCCCGCCATGGTTTTGGTTAAAGAATATGTCGGCAAAATTTTTCTTGTCGGCGTTTTTCCCCAAGAAAAGTATATGGTTAAAAATGTCGTGGAAATGGAAATAAAAGATCATCTTCCCCGCAAAGGCCGTGTACAACACCGCCAAATAAAGGAGCAGCCCCACAAGGCGCACGGTGTCGCCAACCGCCGCCACAGCGGGCAAAAACACGGCGGGAATTGTGACAAGAACGAAGGACACAAGGAACACATAAGCGTTAAAGTCCATCCCCCACCAAAAGCCGTAGCGGAAACAATGAAACCACTTGCGCCACTCGCTGCGCGGACGCTTCACCGGCGCATAAACAAGAATAAACACCAACCGAAACAACGCGCAAACCACGGGAGCAACAAAAGCTATCTTAATATCCTGCTGAACACCCGCAAAAAACACCGAGGTCATATATTCTCCTTAACAATCTGATTATGGTAACCTCTAAAAACTCCCTCCGTCAGCCCTGCGGGCTGCCACCTCCCTCTAAGAGGGAGGCTTAAAATCAGCCCTCCTCTTTGAGGAGGGTGTCGGCGTAGCCGACGGGAGGAGTTCAAAAAAGAATTTTTAGAGATGCCCTTCTTTTCTTTTTCTTTTCAAAGAAAGAGAAAAAGAAAAGAAGACGTAACTATAACTTACAAATACCCCACAGGGTTTACAGCCCGCCCGTTAATGCGGACTTCGTAGTGAACGTGAGGGCCGGTGCTAAAGCCGGTGCTTCCCATGTAGGCGATGAGCTGGCCTTTGCGGACGTGTTGCCCCGTCACGACCACAACTTGCATGGCGTGGGCGTAGCGGGTCATAAGGCCGTTTCCGTGGTCGATGTCAACCATGTTGCCGTAGCCGCCGGCGTTCCAACCTGCGTAGTCAACAGTGCCGTCCGCCGCCGCCACGATGGGGGTGCCCATGTCGTTGGCGATGTCGATGCCGGGGTGAAAATCCGTGCCGCCCCAACGAAGGCCATAGGGCGAGCTGACAACCCCCCTGGCCGGCCACAAAGACGGCGTAGCCCCGCCGGGCATAATCCCAAGGGGGAAGCTCCCCGCCGCCATGTTGGGCATAACAAAGGCGGCGGCCTTTTCCCGCTCAGATTTTATATGCGCCGACAAATCATCAAGGCTTTCCTTCCGCGCCGACAAATCGGCCTCGGCGCGGGCAAGAAGATTGTATATTTTCGCCGCCGCTTCATTGGAGGGGAAAGGGCCGCCTTCGCCGCCCTCGCCGACTTCCTCGGCATTTTCGTCGCTCTGCGCCGCCGTGGGGGATGCCCCCGCCAACCGCCTAAGCTCCGTTTCCTGCTCCTGCAACTGTTTGGCCGTTGCCTGAAGGTCGCCGGCCTTTTTGGAAAGCTCCAAGAGCTGTTCTTGCTGAATTACGTTTACTTGCCGCAAACGGCGATTTTCCGCGTCGTTGCCCCATGCATGAATTTGCCCGTAAACGGCGTAGATAAACGCGCCGACAAACATACACAGCCCCGCCGCCAAAAAAACTCCGCCCCATTTTAGGGTAGCTTTCGACAATTTGAAGCTATGCACCGTCCCCCCCTCCCGGGGTACGATTTTTATGGTATATTCTTCCTTCATAATTGCTTCACTTCTTGCTCATAGCGTCTTTTAGGGCTTGTTCCTCTTCCTTCGTAAGGGTATAGGTGGAATGTCCGTCCTTAATGGGCTTGGCGTAACTTCTGGAATCCTCCCGGCCAAAGAGGCTTGAGAGGACAACGCCGTTGTTGTAGGAATCTAAAAGAGCCACGGCATAGCTTAAATCGCTGCCCATGTCCTCAAAGGCGCAAAAACGCACCACCCCCACCCGGGTCACCGCCTGTTGCAAAAGAGCGTCAATACGGCGGTTTTCTTCGTTTAGGCGGGCGTTTTCATTTTCAATCTGCCGCGTGGCATCAATTTGCCCCAGCAACATTCGTTCCAAATTATCCCCGTCAACCCCTGTCATCAGTTTCTTTTGCCGTTTTTTCAAGCGTGACAGTTCAAGCATTGTATTTATTATCAAAATAAGCATAACAAGTATAATTACAGTCATTGTTATCAATATCGAAACCGCATTGTTATTGATAAGTTCGGTTAATGTTTTAATGTCCATTTTCTCCACCTCCTATACCGTGAAATTATCCGTCTTCACCGCAGAGTTCAATCTTGTTTCGTCGTTTTCGCCGGTCAATGCCTCAAGTATACGGGACAAATCATCGTCGTCATAAAAATCAATCTGAATGCTTTTTTTCTTCTTGCCGGTCATTATTTTTACCTGCGTTCCCAAAAAATGTGTCAGCCGTTCTTCGGCTTCGCGCATATATGTTTTCGCGCTATTGTTATTGTTATTGTCGGTGTTATCGTTATTTCCGTTATTATCGTCACTGATTGTGTTGTTGGGGTTCGTTTCTTGGTTAGCTAAAATCCGTTTTACTAACATTTCCGCCTGTCGCGCTGATAAATCGTTGCTGTTTATGGTGTCCGCCGTCTCGCATTGAAGTTCCGGGTCGGCTATGGCCAGCAGGG
>CAJOQC010000156.1 GCA_905236785.1 uncultured Selenomonadaceae bacterium | reverse complement strand
AGTCTTATGATTGTCAGTATTACCGACCGTATAAATGAGTTGCGTCTCATTGACGATATATTTTTCTCTTGCGCCTTCAATGATAATCCTCGCGATATGGAGTTCATCCTGCGAATTATAATGAACAGGCCGCAACTTCGCGTCGAAAGCATGACGACTCAAAAGGATGCCGCCAACATCTACGGTCGGGGAGTCATATTTGACGTTTTCGCCGTCGATGACTTGGGAGAATACATAAACATCGAAGTGCAAAGGAACGCCCGCAACGCCGCGCCGAAAAGGGCGCGATACAACAGCAGCATGATGGATTTCCTGCAATTTCGGAAGGGCAAGCAATTTAAGGATTTGCCCACAACTTATGTTATAATGATAACCGAAATCGACGTTTTCAAAATGAATCAACCCTTGTATTCAATCGAGCGGTGCATATACATAAACGACCGACCCACGAAAAAATTCGGCGATGGCAGTCAAATATTGTATGTAAACGGCAATATCCGAAACCAAACGCCCCTGGGCCGATTGATGCATGATTTCTTCTGCGCCGACCCCGCCGATATGCACTACAAAAACTTAGCCGAATTGACCAAATTTCTAAAAACCGATAAAGGAGCGATAAGCGCGATGAACAACATCTCATACGAATTTTTCCGCGAAGGCGAAAAACGCGGTGAAAAGCGCGGTGAAAAGCGCGGTGAAAAACGCGGCGAAGACAGGGCGATTATCTTGACCCTAAAAAATGTTATCGCCAACGCCAAAACCACCGTCGAAGAAGCCATGAACATCATGGGAATCCCCGCAGATAAACGCAGTCGCTACGCCAAACTCTTGGCCGAAATTTGATGTTTGCGCCGCCATGAGCGGCGTTTTTTTACAACAATTCAATATTGTGACGCTCGGTTAAATTTTTGGTAGCGTTCTTTATATCAAAAATATGTCGGGCATTTTTCTGCACCATGTCATAATCCACCGCGGTATGAGCGGTGGTAATCACCACTACGTCTGCATTTTGCAATATTTCTTCGGTAAGCGTGGGCAAACTTTGCCACTTTTTCCCTTTATAGGAGTATTTCGGTATAAACGGATCAAAATATTCCACCTGCGCTTCTCGTTTGGCAAAAGCATCGATAACCCTAAGCGCGGGACTTTCGCGGTAATCGTCGATGTCCTGCTTATAGGCCACGCCCAAAACCAAAATTTTCGCGCCCTTAATTGACTTTTGTTCGCGGTTTAATATTGCGGCGCAACGCTCCACACAATATTCCGGCATTCGGTCGTTTATCATGCCCGCCGCCTCAATCATCGAAGTATGAAATCCGTATTCCCGCGCCTTCCACGACAAATAATAAGGATCGAGCGGTATGCAATGCCCGCCCACCCCCGCGCCGGGGTAAAAGGGTTGGAATCCGTAAGGCTTGGACTTGGCGGCCTCAATGACTTCCCACACGTTTATCTTCATTCGGTGGCAAAGCATGGTCAGTTCGTTGATAAGAGCAATATTTATGTTGCGGTAGGTGTTCTCTAAAATTTTCTCCATCTCCGCCACCGCCGGAGACGAAACGGCGTAGACTTCACCCGCCAAAAATTGACTGTACATATAGGCGATGACTTCCGTTGCGTCCTCGCCTATGCCGCTAACTACTTTCGGCGTATTCTGCGTTTTGTAGACGGCATTGCCCGGATCTACCCTTTCGGGAGAAAAACCAAGGTAAAAATCCTCGCCGCATTTAAGTCCCGAGCCTTTTTCCAAAATACCCTTCAAAAGTCCTTCGGTAGTGCCGGGGTAAGTGGTGGATTCAAGGACAACGGTAGTCCCCGCCGTCATGTACTTGGCAATCTCCTTGCCGCTGTTTTCGACGAAACCGGTGTCCGGCTGTTGGTGCGCGTCAAGGGGAGTGGGTACGCAAATAGCGATAAAATCCGCATCCTTCACAAAGGAAAAATCCGTCGTAGCCGAAAGTTTCCCCGCGTCCACCAACTCGCGCAAATCCCCGTCCACCACGTCGCCTATGTAATTTTGCCCCGCGTTCACCATGGCAACTTTCTGCGGTTGCACATCAAAGCCGATAACGCGAAACCCGGATTTTGCCTTCTCAACGGCAAGAGGAAGTCCGACGTACCCCAAGCCGATAACGGCGCAAAGTATTTTGCGGTCGGTGATTTTTTGTTTTATCGCTGATTTGTCCATGTTT
>CAJOQC010000155.1 GCA_905236785.1 uncultured Selenomonadaceae bacterium | reverse complement strand
GTTGAAATGTGAGCCGTTACCCGGTTTCTATTTTGTCGTTGATGCTGTCAAGCAAACTATACTCGCGAGCAATGAAATTTGCAAATGTTACTTACTTTTACTCCGCGAGTATATGCAGAGAGCGTAAGAGCTTTACTTCGCTTCGCTCGTAAATTCTAACGCTCTAGTATAAATACGGTCATCCTATTTCGTGTATGCCTTGCAATATCTCATCCGCGCCCGCTGCCAAAAGTTCCGCCGCAAGCTGTGTGCCTGCATTTTCCTCCGCCTCCTGCGGCATACGCTTTTGCCCGCGAAAATATTTTTTCCCGTCAAGGGAAGCAATAACTCCGTCAATTATTATTTCGCCGCCGTCATTTTTGGCAAACGCCCCCACCGGCACTTGGCATCCACCGCCGGTTCGCGCCAAAAAAGCCCGTTCTGCCGCCACGCACAGCGCGGTTTCTTCGTTGTTCAAAAATTTTATGATTTCCGCCACGGCAAAGTCGCCCTCGCGCATCTCTATCGCCAACGCGCCCTGCCCCGCCGACGGCAAAATCTTTTCCGTCGGCAATATTTCTTTTATGTGCTGCGTAAAACCAAGACGCTTAACGCCCGCCGCAGCCAAAATTATCCCTTCAAAATCCCCGGCAAGCAGCCGTTTTATCCGCGTGTCCACATTGCCGCGCAAATCGACGATGTTTAGGTCGGGGCGAATGTGCATGATTTGCGCCACGCGCCGCAAACTTGATGTACCCACTCGCGCCCCCGGAGGCAATTCGTCAAGAGAAGAAAATTTTTCGCTCAAAAAAGCGTCCCGGCAATCCTCCCGTGCCGAAATTGCGCCTATGGTAAGCCCCGTCGGAAGTTCCGTCGGCATATCCTTTAGGCTGTGTACCGCAATGTCAATCGCCCCCGCCAAGAGTTCGTTTTCCAATTCCTTGGTAAAAAGCCCCTTCCCGCCGATTTTTGAAAGGGGTGCATCCAAAATCTTGTCGCCTTTGGTGCTTATGAGCTTTTTTTCAACCGTAAAATTCGGAAAATTTTTTTCTATGCTCGCAGCGACAAAATCCGTCTGCCACAGAGCCAGCCTACTTTTGCGCGTACCGATAACCAATCTCGGCTTCATCGTCACATTCTCCTATGGTGTTGAGGTTAAACAGCGAAGTCATGGCCTCGGCGTAGAACTTGCCATCCTTCGTCCCCGCCGCCGCATTCATGTGCATCATGGGGGCGCGAAGAATTTTTCGCACAATCATCTTGGACATACGATTGACCTGCCGCCATTCTTCCTCCGTAAGGTCGGGAAGTTTCCCCGATACCCTGCGGACTTCCCGCTGCCGTATTCTTTCGGCGCGGTCGGACAAAAGAGCCATAAGCGGCCTAAAAGACAAATAACGGAATTTTTCAATTACTCCCGCCGTTTCTTCTTCGACGATTTTTGCCGCCGCCTTGGCCTCAATCTGCCGTTGTTCGATATGTTCGTCAACCACCGCGTTTAAGTCATCAATGTTATAAAGCGTCACGCCCTTTATTTTCCCAACCTCCGGGTCTACGTCACGCGGAACGGCAATATCCACTATAAAAAGCGGCCGTCCCTGCCGCGCCGCCATTAAACGGCGGGTTTCCCATTCCTTCACCACATAATGAGGCGCACCTGTGGAAGTGATTATTATATCCGCATCGGCAACGGTCATGGCCTCGTCAAAAGCCACTGCCGAGCCGCCCAAAGTTTCCGCCAATTTTTGCGCTTTTTCGATGTGACGGTTGGCAACGTAAATCTTGCCTACGCCGCCGCTTAAAAGATGTTTGGCCGTCAAATTCGCCATTTTCCCCGCGCCGAATATAAGAACATTCTTGTCTTCAAGGCCGTTAAGCTCCTGTTTGGCAAGCTCCACCGCCGCAAAACTCACCGACACGGAATTATAAGCGATTTTTGTTTCGGTACGAACCCTTTTGCCTGCGGCTATCGCCCGGTGAAAAAGCGTGTTTAATATCGTCCCCGTTGTCCCTGAGTTTCTCGCCAAAGAATATGCCTCTTTCACTTGGGACAAAATCTGCCCTTCGCCGATTACGATAGAATCAAGGCTCGATGCCACGTTTAAGAGATGCCGCACACATTCTTCACCGACGTAACAATATAAATACTCGTCTATATCCTCGCAAGTCCCGGTCAAATCAAACATGAATTGCTTTACGGCGCACGAGTCTTCCGTGTCCGACACGACGGCATAAATCTCGCTTCTGTTGCAGGTGCTTAAAATCACTGCCTCCAACGCGCCGTAGTTGCCAATGTTCATAAGTCCTTTTAATATTTCGTCTTTGCCGACGGAAAACCGTTCCCGCACCTCAACCGGCGCACTTTTATGATTAAGCCCCAAAGTCAAGAGCCGCATTTTTTAGTTCCGCCTCCGCTTGCTGTAATTTACCTTGTTTCACCAATTCCAAAATATGGTTGTTCAGCGCCATGCGCCAAAAATGTTCGCGAGCCTTGCCGTCTGCCACTGTTTCTTTCAATTCTTTTCGCACTTTCAGCAAAATTTCCAACCATTCGTCAAAACTGTC
>CAJOQC010000154.1 GCA_905236785.1 uncultured Selenomonadaceae bacterium | reverse complement strand
GCTAAAAAGCGGCAAAAATAAAGAGGCTTTAGAGGCCGCTACCGACGAAAAAAGGCGACGCGAATTGTATATAACCTACAACATAACATAAAAATCTTGAGGACATCTCAAAAAATGATTTTTTTAGAGTAGCATTACATAAATGAGTTCGTGTCATTGCCGAGGGATTTTTTCGGCAGGCAAGGAAATTGCCGCAAGACGAAAGCAGTGCTTCGTCGAGCGGCCTTTGATACTTTACTTTTGCGCCTACGGTTCAAAGTCCGTCTCATAACTCCCCGTAAAAAAGGACACTTTTTAACGGGGAGTTATGACGCAGTATGCCGAAAAAGCCCCGGCAAGGGTACATAAATTATACAATGCCTCCCTATATGCCTTTTTTCAAACTACAAATCCTTCAGCAATTCTTCCTTCAGCCGCTTATATTCACGGGTGTAATACGCGCCGTTTTGCGCCTCTCGGTGGTCAAAGCCGTAGGCTCTGCGGCTCACCGCAAGCACGGGAGGGGATTGGATGCGCTTGGCCACGCCGATGCCGCAAAATTGATTCCACCACCGCTCAAGGTCAGCGATAAACTCCTTCGCGTCGGCAAAATATTTTTTTGTTGTTCCAGGGGCGCAGTGCAGTTCTTCTTCAAGCGTCCCAGCCGCGTACCATGTCAAAATATCCTCCGGCGTCGCCTTTTGCCAACGCTCCACAAAGGCGGCAAAAAGATAATCATGATAGGGGTACTTCAATGGGTCGCCCTTGCCTTCGTCCACGTTTTGCGCCGCCGAAAGTTCCGCGCTCGGCACAATGTCTATTATCCCTTGAGGGATAACCTCCCGGTCGAAAACTTCAGTGTTTAGGTACTTGGCTATGTCATAAACCTGATGTTTCCACAAATCGGCTATCGCCGCCAAAAAGCCGGCGTTGTCGCCGTACAGTGTGCAATAACCCACCGTTGTTTCCGCCTTGTTGGCGTTGCAGGAAAAGCCGCCGCCAAAGATTGCCGCCGCCGCCGCCAGAACCCTCGCGCCACGGTCCCGGGCTTGAATGTTCTCCGCCGCGAAGGAGGACACGGCAAAGTTTTCCTCCCTGCCCTCCGCCAAAAATTTTACGGGTATTGTTTCAAATTGGTTTATCGTTAAATCCACCGCGTCCTGAATGGGGATAATCATATACCGACAGCCCAAATTTTCCGCCAACTCCTTGGCAAAATTTTTCGTGGTGTCGGAGTTAAAACGGCTTGGCATATTGATTAAAAGAACATTGTCCGCGCCCACAACCTTGGTGTAAAGGGCGGCCGTCACCGCCGAATCAATACCCCCGGACACGCCCACCACGACTTTTTTTAGGCCGATACTCTTTAGAAAACGGTCAATGCCGTACAAAAGGGCGCGGCAAATTTCCGCCGTTGGTTCTTGCGGCGCAACCTCCACCGGGGGCAAAGATTCGATGTGTTCAAAATCAATGACGGAAAGTTCCTCCCGATATTCGCCGCAACAAGACAAAATATCGCCCTTTGCGCCGTAAACCGTGCTGCTGCCGTCGAAGGTGTAGACGGTTTTGCCGTTGTTTTGTATCCCCGTATTGTTGACGTAGAAAAGGGGCGCGCCGGCTTCCGCCGCCTCGCGGGAAAACACTTTGTGCCGCCGCTCGTTTTTCCCCAAGGTGTATGGGGACGAAGAAATATTGACGAAAAAATCAATATGCCCGCCGCTTTTTAGCATACTCATGGGCGTAAGTTCATAATTGTCGCTCCAGCCGTCCTCGCAAAGCAGCGCGCCTATCCGCACCCGTTGCCCCTTTATTTTCATGGAAAAGGGGCTTATGAGTTTGGCGGGGGTTGTGCCAAGCTCCCGCGCCAACTTTTGCAGGCTGAAAAAATGCCGTGTGTCGTCAAACTCGCGATAATTGGGCATGAGCGTTTTTATCACAAAGGGGTAGGGCATATTGTCCGGGTAAATCAGCTTGCCCTTTTGGGCGGCAAAAAAAGCGTTGTACTTTCGCACTCTGCCGTCGTTGTTTTTCTTTTCCCTATCCACGGCCACGTTGCCAAAGAGGATTACAATTTCCTCCGAGGCGGCAATTATTTCCCTGCCGCACTCTTCGCACTCCTTTAAGAAGGCGTTTTGCTCCCAGGTGTCGCCCAAAAAATAACCGGGAACAGCCATTTCGGGGAAAATCACAATGTCTGCCTCTTGTTCCTTCGCGTCTTTCACCATTTGCAAAATTCGCCGGGTGTTTCTGTCCGGTTGCCCCGGAATTACTTCAATCTGCGCCAACGCTATTTTCATAAGAAACTCACCTTAACCACTAAAACATATTTATCGGGTCTATGTCGATAACAACATCGTTGTTCCTGTGCAAATCCTTCTCCCGCAGAAAATCCCGTGCGGCAGTCAGCTCCTTCGTCTTTATGAGCAACAAAAAGCGAAAAAACTCGCCGACTTTGGGTATCGCCGGAGCAAACGGCCCTATAACCTGCGAAGTTTCACCGTCGGCAAAACGACGGCGAAAATCTTCGGCAAAATCCGCCGCCTTGTTGCGGCAATTTTCTTCGCTTTTATCCTTAAAGCCCAATTTTATCAAACGGCAAAAGGGAGGATACATAAGCTCCCGCCGCTTTTTTATTTCTTCGGCGAAAAATCCTTCGTAGTCCTGCCGCAGGGCGGTATATACGGCGTAGTGGCCGGGGCTGTAGCTTTGCACCGTCACTTTGCCTTTCTTGCCGCCCCGGCCGGCTCTCCCCGCCGTTTGGGTAATGAGCATAAAAGTCCGTTCGGCGGCGCGGAAATCCGGCATGAAAAGCCCCGAATCCGCGCTTATAATGCCCGCCGCCGTCACCGTGCCTATGTCATGCCCTTTGGCCACCATTTGCGTACCCAAAAGTATATCATATTTTCGGTTCTTAAAGGCGGAAATTATTTCTTGGTGGGCAAATTTTCGTCCGGTGGTGTCCCTGTCCATGCGCACGATTTTTGCCGTTGGGAACATTTCCTTTAGTTCGCTTTCAAGTTTCTCCGTACCCGAACCGAAATATTTTATGTAGCGGCTGCCGCACTTTGGGCAAGTCTTTGGCATTTCGACGGTTTTGTCGCAATGATGGCACACGAGCCGCCCGCTGTTGTTGCTGTTATGATAGACCATGGGCAAAGTACACTCGTTGCACTTAATCACTTCGCCGCAGGATCTGCACATGACAAATGTCGCCCAACCGCGTCGGTTAAGCATTATAATCGCCTGTTCGCCCTTTGCCAAAACCTCCGTCAGCAAGGTTTTCATTTGCCGCGACAAAACGGAGCGGTTGCCATGGTTTAGTTCTTCGCGCATATCCACGCACTCAACCTGCGGCAAGGGCATATTGCCTACCCGCTTTGGCATGGACAAAAGAATTATTTCACCCTGTTTGGCGCGGTGAAACGTTTCCATGGAGGGCGTCGCGCTCCCAAGCACCAAAGGCGCGTTGTTGACGGCGGCGATTTTTTCCGCCACAACTCGCGCATGATAGCGGGGGGATTCGTCCTGCTTATAGGAAAAATCCTGCTCTTCGTCCAAAATTATCAGCCCGATGTTGCCAAGAGGAGCAAAGAGAGCCGACCTCGCCCCAATGACGATGCCCGCCTCAAGGTTTCGCGCCCGCATTATTGCGTCGTTGCGTTCCGACAAAGACAAGCGGCTGTGAATAACGATGATGTCCTCGCCGAAACGGGCGCGGAAATTATCCACCAACTGCCCCGTAAGAGCGATTTCCGGCACAAGGACAATAACTTGCCGCCCCATGCTGCGGGCGACGGCGGCGGCGTTCATATAGACCATGGTTTTGCCGCTCCCCGTCACGCCGTAGAGCAAAAACTTTTGCGCCTTTTGCGCTTCTATGGCGGGGGCAATTTGCTTAAGCGCATTTTGTTGGTCACAGGTCAAGGTAACATTGTCAAAATTTGCCGTGATTTTCTGCCCTTTGTAGCTGTCGCGGAAAATTCGTTCCTTAACGATTTTTATTAAGCCGCCCTCCGCAAGTTTTTTCACCGTGGCGATTTTTATACCCTGTTCTTTTAGGGCGGCGGTTCTCTCTCTTTTCTTATCTTGCAGGTACAAAAGGAGTTTTAACTGCGCCGGCCGCCGCTTATATTCCGTAAAGAGTTTTTCGTCAACGTCGGCGTTTATCTCCGCCCAATCCTCCCACAGGGGTTTTACGGTTTTGTTAAGCCCGCTTTTGCCGGGGATAAAAAGCCGCAGAATTTGCGCCGCCGGGCAAAGATAAAATTCCGCCAATTCCCGGGCCGCCCTCATGACTTGCGGCGGAAACCATGGCTCTTCGTCCAATGGTTTTATTATTTCCTTTAGTTCGATTTTTATATCCGCCGGGTCTTGTTCTTTTACGTCGATAATAAAACCTTCGACTTTGCGCCCGCCAAAAGGAACAAGAACCCGCCACCCCGCCGCCAAAAACTCCGCCCCCCTTGGGATTTTATAAGTAAAGGCGTCGGCCACGCTTTTCACCGTGATATTTACAAGAATGTCCGCCGTAAGCAAATATGTTTGTCCTCGCTATTCTATGTTTAGCCCCACGTCGGCGCGAAGGCCGACTGCCTCGCTTATGTGCCGCGCCGTGATTATTTCTTCCCCCGCCAAGTCGGCTATGGTGCGGGCAACTTTTATCACTCGGTCATGGGATCGCCCCGACATATAAAGCCGTTCAAAGGCCTGACGCAACAACTCCTGCGCCGCGCTTTCCATGGGGCAGGTCTCCCGCAAGAAACCCCGATTTATTTGGGCGTTGCAAAAAACGTCGTATTTTTTTAGCCGCCTAAATTGAATTTTTCGCGCCGCCTCCACCCGTTCGCGGATTTTCGCCGACGGCTCGGCTTTTGTTTTCGCGCTCAAGTCCTCGTATTTCACCCTTGGCACGTTGATATGAATGTCAATTCGGTCTAAGAGTGGGCCTGATATTCTCCTTGTGTACCGTTTTATCTCGTCTGCGCTACATACGCAACGGTGCGCGCCGCTCTTGTCGCCGGCGTAGCCGCATGGGCATGGGTTCATGGCGCATATTAAGATAATATTTGCAGGATACGTCACCGTGGCGTTTACCCTTGAAACCGTCACCACTCTGTCCTCAAGAGGTTGGCGCAGGGTTTCCAAAGTTTGCTTGTTAAACTCCGGCAATTCGTCCAAAAACAACACGCCGTTATGCGCCAAAGTCACCTCGCCGGGGCGTGGAATAGTGCCGCCGCCGCTTACGGCTTGCATTGTAACGTCGTGATGGGGGCTTCTGAAGGGGCGTTCATCCACCAGACCTCCGCTTTTGGGGAGTTTGCCCACAATGCTGTATATTTTTGTCACTTCAAGGGCTTCTTCGCGGCTCAATTTGGGCAAAATCGTGGGCATCCTCCGCGCCAACATTGTTTTGCCGCTCCCCGGCGAACCGACCATCAGCACGTTATGCCCCCCCGCCGCCGCAATCTCCAAGGCGCGTTTGGCGAAAAACTGCCCCTGCACGTCGGCAAAATCTTCATGAAAAGCCGATGTCGGCGGTATTTCGTCGGCATGGCTCTCGGCGGGCAAAATATTTTTTCTGCCCGTCAAAAAATCCGCCACTTCCCGCAAATTTGGCGGCGCGTACACCTCAATGCCATCCACCAAAAGAGCCTCGTCGGCGTTGTCGGGCGCGACAAAAATTCGCTCAAAGCCCATGTCCCGCGCCGCTATCGTCATGGGCAATACGCCCCGCACCGGGCGAAGTTCCCCTTCAAGGGTCAGCTCCGCGATAAAAAGAGAACCCTGCAACTTCTTGGCGGGGATTTCCCCATAGGCCGCCAAAACACCCACGGCCATTGGAAGGTCAAGCCCCGGGCTGCTCTTTCGCACGTCGGCGGGCGCAAGGTTTATGGTCACTTTTTCCTGTTGCAGGCTAAAACCGGAATTTTTTATCGCCGGCCTAAACCGCCCCTTTGCCTCCTTCACCGAGGACTCGGCCAACCCCACCACCTCAAAATGCGGCAGCCCCGGCGATACATCAACCTCCACGTCAATGATTATCCCTTCAATTCCGAAAGTTTCGCTCCCATACGTCCTCGCAAACAAAATATCCCCCTCCTGTTTTGGCTAGTTTAAGTATGTTCTTTCTTCTGTTTCTTTTTTTGAAAAAAGAAACAGAAGAAAGAACGAGAAAAAGAAAAGAATCCTTTCCCAATAATGTGAATTTATCCTTCAATCTCAAAGGCGCCGCGAATGTGTTCTATTTCAAACAGCTCGTTTGGTTTTTTGTATACTTCCAGCACATCAAAGCGGCATGGACATTCTCCGAGTTTGTTTTTGGCCAAATAGGTCATGGCTGTTTTTATTATTCTCTTTTGTTTTGCGGCATCCACGGCATCGGCGGCGCGGGCAAAGCCTTTGTTGCAACGGGTTTTTACCTCCGCAAATATAATCGCGCCGTCAATTTCAGCAATAATGTCAATCTCGCCGCCCCGTATGCGAAAATTGCGCTCGCGAATTTGATAACCGCGAGCGCATAAAAAATGAGCGGCAACATCCTCCCCCCGTCTTCCCAACAACGCGGCGTTTTCCGTTATCATGTTGCCCCTCCGTGTATGATGTTTTATAAGGAAATAATATCAAAGTCCGGGAAGTTGTTTGTTCGCGCCTTTTTTCTTGTCCATGCGGTAAACGTATGCCATGACTTCGGCGATGGCTTTGTATAGCTCCGGCGGGATTTCCCTGTCAATCTCCAAAGCCATGAGCATATTTACGAGGGTTTTGTTTTGATAGACGGGGACGGCGTTTTTTTGCGCCGCCGCCAAAATATTTTGCGCCACATGGCCGCGCCCTTTGGCCACGACACGCGGCGCATGGTCGCGCTCCATGTCGTACTTTAGGGCAACGGCCTTTTGTTCGGCCGTCAAATCCTCAATATCCTCTTGCTCGTTGGGCATACTGCTTCACCTGCAATTTTTGCGCCGCCAAAGGACAGCACCACAATTTCCCGAAAAAATTACAATATCGGTATGTTACTATAATATTATAACTTTTTCGCGGTATCGTCAACCTATGAGCAAAAGTTTTGTGAATCGCAAAAACGTCAACTTTTTGACGCAATGACAAATTGTTGTTTTTTCTGCGTATTATAAAT
>CAJOQC010000153.1 GCA_905236785.1 uncultured Selenomonadaceae bacterium | reverse complement strand
ATAATAAACAAGGATTTATCAGCATGAAAAAAATTTTTATACTCATAACGGCGATTTTGTGTTGCAACGCGGCACTGGCGGCGACGCCCGCCGAAGCGCGCCGTCATGCCGGAACATCGTTGCCAAAAATAGTTTTTGTCCCTCATGACAATCGACCGATTTCCAATCGTCAGACTGTGGACGTAATAAAGAAAATCGGCAATTATATGGTGGTTACGCCCCCCTACGAGTATTTGGGGGGCAGGGACAATTTGGGAAACCCCGAACGCCTATGGGAGTGGCTTGACGAAAACGCCGAAGATGCTCAAGCGGCGATTATCTCTTCGGATTCCATGCTCTACGGAAGTTTGGTAGGTTCACGCAAGCACAATCACAACGAAAAAGAGATATTGAACCGCGCAGAACGGTTTAAGACCTTTCGCAAGAAAAACCCCAAATTGCCGGTGTACGCCTTCGGTTCAATAATGCGGACGCCAAAAGACGGCGCGTCGGCGGGGGTTGAAGAGCCGGATTATTACGCGCAATACGGCGCGGATATTTTCCGCTATACTCTTCTTCGGGACAAAGAAACGGAAGAGGGGCTGACCCGACGGGAAAAAAAGGAATTTGAGTTTTTGCAAAGATTTATCCCGCAGGATGTCTTGGGGGACTGGCTGGGGCGGCGCGCCAAAAATTTGGCCGCCAACAAGAAACTTCTTGATCTAACCAAAAGCAACGCTTTTAACTATTTTGTCTTGGGGAAGGACGACAACGCCCCATATTCTCAAACCCACCTTGAAAGCAAGGAACTGTCGGAATACGGCAAGAATTTGGATAAGACCCGTTATCAATCCATGGCGGGTATCGACGAAATTGCCATGCTCTTGTTGGCGCGTTCGGTGAACGATATGCGCCGCGAAGTGCCTTTTGTGTACGTTCGCTATAATTGGGGGCGCGGGGAAAACACCGTGCCGACTTATTCCGACGAAAAAATCGGCAAATCGGTTACGGATGCCATAACCGCCGCCGGCGCAATGCGCGTGAGCGACCCCGCCAAGGCCGACCTTGTTGTGGCCGTGAACACCAACCCCAACGGCAAAACCTACGAAGCCGGTTATCTAAGCAATGACACCGCGCCGCGAGAAGGCACGAAATATTTTGCCGACATCGTGGAAAATTATGTAAACAACGGCCGCCCCGTGGGCGTTGCGGATATTGCCTACGCCAACGGCGGGGACAACGCCCTTATGGAGGAACTGAAAAAGCGGGATTTGCTCTTTAAGCTCCGCGCTTATTCCGGCTGGAACACCGCCACCAACAGCACGGGTTTTTTAATCGGCTCCGGGGTGCTTACCAAGTACATGACCAAAAATTGCGTCACCGATCTTTTAATGACGCGTTACATGGAAGACTGGGCGTATCAGGCCAACGTGCGAACCGCCATGAGCCGTCAACTTACTTGGCTGCGGGGCGAAGGGGTATATGCGAACCTAAACGGCAAACGCAAGGCCGTGGAAACGCGAACGGCCACCATGCTTGGACGTTTTGCCGCCGACAATATACCATCTTACGATAAATTGGGCAAAATAGAAGTGACATTCCCATGGAACAGAATGTTTGAGGCTGACATAGTTTTCGGCGATTAAAAAAATTTTAAGTAAAATTTTCATCGAAGATACGCCTGCTTCACAGGCTTTCAATCGCGCCTTTGGCACGTCTGATGTCTCATACACTCTCAGCGAGAAATAAAATTTCTAGCTGAGAGTAATATAAGGGGAATGTACTGGTGACACAATGGAATATAATGTATACATAGGTTTAGGCTCTAACGTCGGCGAGCGCGAAAAGACCATTCGCGCCGCCTTTGAGGCAATTAAGACCACGCCCCATATTCGTCTGGTGGTGGTGTCCTCCTTTTATGAAACTTCGCCATGGGGCAATACCGATCAACCGCCCTTTGTAAATGCGGCGGCAAAAATAAAAACCTCCCTGCCGCCTGATAAATTGCTGAGTAAACTAAACGACATTGAGGACAAATTCGGCAGAGAACGCCTGGAGCATTGGGGCAAGCGAACGCTTGACATTGACATTTTGCACATTGAGGGTGTTGTCTGCGACACCGAGCGGCTGAAACTTCCTCATCCTTATATGTTAAAACGCAAATTTGTTCTTGTCCCGCTGGACGAAATAGCCGCCACGCTGAAAATAGGCCGCAGGAACATTCGTCAATACTTGCTTGCTTGCCCGGACACGGGTCAAGTTCACAAAATTATCGGCAGCCCCCGGGATTTTTCCATGAGCATTATCGCTTGCGTGGACGCAAATTGGGGCATTGGCAAGGAAAATCGGTTGCTGTTTGATTTGCCGGAGGATATGGCACTCTTTCGCGAGCGCACCGTGGGCAGCATCGTGGTTATGGGCAGAAAGACCATGGAGTCCCTGCCGGGGAAAAAGCCGCTAAAGAGCCGTTACAATTTGGTTTTGTCCCGCACGTTAAAAAGCGGCAACGGATTTTTGTTTGCCGAGGATATTGACGGCGCGTTGAAAAAAATCGCTCAAAAACGCGGCGCACGGGTGTTTGTTATCGGCGGCGAAGAAATTTTCCATGAGTTTATGCCCTACGTCGGGGATGCGTACATAACAAAAGTCGATGCGGTCACGGCGGCGGACACCTTTTTGCCCGACCTTGAAGAATACGATTTTGTGGTGGAAACCGCCGAAAATCATGTCGGGCGGGGGGGGCTTCAGTACGAGAGCTTGTATTATAAAAAGCAAGGGGGGCAAAGTCTGTGACTTTATCCGCAAACTGGCAGGGCTACTTGGAACGCGAACTGCGCGAGCCGTATTTTAAGCGTTTGACGGAGTTTTTGGCGGAAGAAAAGAAAACCTACGAGATTTATCCGCCGAAGGAACAGATTTTTAACGCCTTTAATCTTACGGATTTTGAAAAGGTAAAGGCGGTTATCGTGGGGCAAGACCCATATCATGGCAAAGGCGAGGCCATGGGTTTGAGTTTTTCCGTGCCGAGGGATTGCCCCATACCGCCATCCTTAAAAAACATTTTTAAGGAGCTAAAGGACGATTTGGGTTATGACGAGCCGAACAGCGGCGATCTTACCAAATGGGCGCAGCAAGGGGTGCTTTTGCTAAACGCGGTTTTGACCGTGCGGGCAAACGTTGCGGCATCCCATGGCGGGCGCGGTTGGGAAAGATTCACCGACAAGGCGATTTCCCTTTTGGGGCGGCGGGAGCAGCCCACGGCGTTTGTACTGTGGGGCAACTATGCACGAAAGAAACGTTCCTTTATAAACCCCAAACGACATCTTATAATCGAATCGGCGCATCCAAGCCCTTTGTCGGCAAGCCGAGGTTTTTTTGGCAGCCGTCCCTTTTCAAGGATAAACGAGTTTTTGACGGCAAAGGGCATAGAGCCTATTGACTGGCGGCTGTAGTCAGTGGGGTAAACGGCTTTTGGGCATGGATAGTACACTCTTCGATTAAAATTGTCTGTTTTATGGAACCTCTAAAAACTCCCTCCGTCAGCTCTATGGGCTGCTATCTCCCCAAAAGGGATGCAAAAAACTTATTCCCTTAAGTCTCCCCTCTTGGGGAAATGCCGTGAAGCGGCGGATGGGTTACTTGTTTAGCTGTGAACAGTAACAATCAAAAAGTGCTTCCTAAACAGACACGCGGCGGGGTTCTTGTATTTTCACTTGCAAAATGATAAACTACCAACCATGCGAATAATTTTTCTTGGCAAATTTGAAGAAAAGGAAGTGATAGGAATGTGGAAAAAATTATTTGCCGCAGGGGGCATAGGGCTTATGCTTTTTGGCGGTGTGGCGAATGCGGCTGCGGGCGATACCAACGGGCAGGCATACCCGGAAAAAATCGTCATAAATCTTGCCAGCCGTTCCCTTGCGCTTTATAAGGGCGACGAAAAGTTAAAACTCTACCCCATAGGGCCGGGCAAAGCCTCAACGCCCACGCCCGTCGGCTATTATAAGATTTTAAGTAAAGAGATAAACCCCACCTGGATAGACCCCGGTGACGAAAGAAACGTTATCCCCTCCGGCAAAAACAATCCATTGGGTTACCGTTGGATGCAAATTTACGGCAACTACGGCATCCACGGCACAAATAAGCCCGAAAGCATCGGAAAGTTTGTTTCAAACGGGTGCATACGAATGTTTGAAAACGACGTCGAAACCCTGTTTGACTTGGTACGCGTCGGAACTCCCGTGGAGATAACCTATAACCGCGTAGTGGTGGAGAAGATCCCCGACAACTCCGTAGTGTACTACGTTTACCCCGACGGCTACGGACGGCAACCGCTGAATAAAGAATCGGTGATGAAATGGCTGCGTCCCTTCGGGGTTACGGATTTTGTCAGCGAGGATCTTTTGGCGGCAAAAATACGAATTGCCGACGGCCAGCCCACCTATGTGGGAAAATCCTACAACATTCGCGTCAACGGCAAAGTGTTACAGGGCAAAGCGGTGAAAATCGACGATTTAATGTATTTGCCGGTGACGGAAATTGCCGCGACGCTTAATTTGCCCGTTGAGGTGAAAAAAGAAGAAGGCACGTTGCAGACCGATTTCGGCGAAGCCGTATACTACAACAAAAAGAACAATCTCTACATAAACGCCGACGATGCGCGAGCGCTTCTTGCCGTCGACGGCGGCGTAACTCGCGGAGGTATTTACGATCTTGCCTCCGTTGCCAAAACACCGTCGGAAGAAACTCCGACCGCGAGAGTGGGTGCTATCGCGGAGAATACGGAAACCAACGACGGGAATATTGCGACCAACGTCGATAACCCGGCGGACAAAGAGTCTAATGTCGATGCAGAAAAAGTGAAAGCCAAGGAGGACAAAAAGTCCAAAATTGAAATTCACGTTGCCGGCGACAAGGACGCAAAGGAAGGCAAAGCCCGTATTAAAAACAAACAACAACGGGTTAATTGATTTTGCCATCCCAAGAACCAAATAAGGAGCATACGCAAAAGGAAGGAAGGAGAAGGTTGAAACACCTCGTCATTCTTGACGGAAGCAGCCTACTTTATCGTGCGTTTTTCGCTCTGCCCCTTCTTGCCGCATCTAACGGTCAATTCACGGGCGGCATCTTTGGTTTTTCCAATATGCTGATGAAAATTTTGCAGGATTTGACGCCGGATGCTGTAATTATCGCCTTTGACAAGAGCAGGCGAACTTTTCGCACGGAAATTTACGACAAGTATAAAGCAAATCGCGACAAAACACCCCCGGAGCTTCTGTCGCAAATTCCCCTTCTGCGGGAATTTGCCGAAGCAATGGGCATAAAATTCATTGATTTGGATAACTACGAGGCGGACGACATAATAGGCACTCTCGCCGCCAAAGCCGCCGCCATGGGCATAGACACCGTGGCGGTGACGGGGGACAGGGATGCCTTGCAGTTAATCCGCCCCAATTTGCGAGTGATGTTCACCAAAAAAGGCACAAGAGACGTTGTCCTTTACGACGAAAAAACTTTTGCCGAGGAATATGAAGGGCTAAAACCGATTCAACTTATCGAGCTTAAAGGCCTGATGGGCGACACCTCCGACAATATCCCCGGCGTGTTTGGCGTGGGGCAAAAAACCGCGTTGAAACTGATAGTCGAATACGGTTCGGTGGAAAACACCCTTGCAAATATTGACAAAATAAGCGGCAAGGCGTTAAAGGAGAAACTTGCGGCGGGCAAAGAGTCGGCTTTACTTTCTAAACGTCTTGCCACCATTAACTGCAACGTGCCGAATTTGGAATTTTGCCCCGACGAGTACGCCCTTAACCCCGATTGGGCAAAGATGAAGGATTTTTGCGACCGCTACGAATTAAGAGCGGTGTGGAAAAATTTCGACCGCGTGTTCCCAAATAAAGGTGCAGACTTATTTGCAAATGCTAAAGTCAAAACCGACGCACCGCAGATTGACACGCCGAGCGCGGATTTTGAACAAATAACCGATGTTGATGCCTTACGGGAATTTGCAAAGGAAGACAACCTTGCCATAGCTGTCGCAACGGCGGGGAAATATCCCCTCTACGAACTTACGGGGGCGGCCGTATTTCTTCCCCAAAAGGACAGTGCGGCCTTTATTGGAACGAAGGACAATCCGGAACTTGCCGCAACCCTTGCCGAAATTGCGGCCGAAAAACAAATT
>CAJOQC010000152.1 GCA_905236785.1 uncultured Selenomonadaceae bacterium | reverse complement strand
TTTTTTTGCTTACTCAGGCGGTAATACCATGCGTTATGTGTTATATTTGCATTTTTCTTGCGTTTCGGTTATTTTCAAGATATAATCTGCAAATGAATGCCGTTCATTCATAAACACGTCATTAACGGATTATTTACGGACTATTTAACGATGTTGCGCCGCGACCAAAGGGGACAATCATGAAAAACAGCAAAAGTGTAATACTTAAAAGGCAACAGGAACTATTGAGTTTGCTAAAATCCCGCGAAAACATCGACGTGGTGGAATTAGCCAAGGAGCTTTCGGTTTCGCCCACCACCATTCGCCGCGATTTGAATGTGTTTGAAGAACAACATCTCGTTTCGCGGTTTCACGGCGGCGCAAAACTCATAAAAGACACTTTGCTGCTTGACGAGGACGCGCCCTCCATAGTGTCCGCGCCCTTGGTGGACGGCGAACAAAAGCACGCCATCGCCCGCTACGCGGCAACGTTAATCGACGACGGCGACACAATTTTTATGAACTCAAGCTCCACCACCTTGTTGCTCCTTGACTACATAAGGAACAAACGAGTGATAATCGTCACCAGTTGCGGGGACTGCCTAAATTACCCCCATGACGACAAAGTTTCGATAATTCTTACCGGCGGCGAAATTCACCGCCGTCATTCCTTGGTGGGGGATTTTGCCCTCAACACATTGTCTAAGATAATGGCGGACAAAACTTTTTTGGGCGTTGGGGGGCTTAGCGTCCGTTGCGGCCTTACAACTTCTGTTTTGGCGGAAACCGCCGTAAACGAAATGATGCTTCGACGTTGCAACGGCAAAAAATACGTTTTGGCCGCCACGCGGAAAATCGGCCTTGAACATAATTTTCTTTCGGCCGCCATTGACCGCATCGATACTGTTATCACTTGCAAAGGCGCACGCAAGGACGAAGTGGACAATTTAAGAAGCAACGGCATATCCGTAGTGGAACTTGACAGCAACGTGTTTTAAGGAAGCACTGCATAAATGAGTTCGTGCTATTGCCGAGGAATTTTTTCGGCAGACAAGGAAAGTGCCGCGATACGAAAGCAGTGCTGCGTCGAGTGGCATTTGATACTAATCCTCAATTAAAAGAGCCGTAAGGTGATACCTTACGGCTCTTTTGTTATCTCCCGCGATGGCGAAAGGCTTTCGGCCGCCCCAAAATTTCTGCCCAAACAACGCCTTGGGCTACTTTGTCGGCGGTTATTTTTTCCGGCAACGCAAAAATGTTTGTGTCGGCGGTCGGTTTTGGCTGTTTAACCTCCGTCGGCGTTGCGGGTTCTTCGTCGATAAGCGGAACATTATCCGCTGTTTCTTCGACTTCAACTTCCCTTTCGGTCTCTTGGCTTGGAATGTTTAATCTGCCCCAAATTTCGCCGAATACGTCCTTTAAGTCAATATCGCTATTTTGCGCGTCGGTGTCTTTTCGCTCCGGCGCGCCCAAGATAGGCGGTATATCAAAATCAACGGACGTTTCCCCCCGGGGCTGTTCGGCGGGCAAATCTTGTCGGCGCGGCGGCATGGGCGGCGCAGAAGGCCGCTTTTTTTTGCCGCTTGTGGCTATTGCGTAGATAATCGCCAAAATAACTACTATAAGTTGTTCCATATTATTTTACCGTAAACATAAAGAGTATATATAAAATTATGTTTATGTTCTTTCAATTTTTCTTGGTTGAAAACAGAAAAATTGAAAGTAAGAGAAAAAGAAAAGAAGTAATTTTTAATTATTTGGCAGTAGGTGCGGCGGGGGCGGCGTTTTCGGTTTTGCTCCCGGCGCGGCTTATGGCGTTTCGCATATCGGTGTCGGATTGAATGTTGTTTAGATTGTAATAATCCATAACACCCAACTTGCCTTCTCGCAAGGCTTCTGCCATGGCATGGGGTACTTCCGCCTGCGCCTCCACCACTTTGGCTTCCATTTCTTGGGTGTAGGCTTTCATTTCCTGTTCTTTGGCGACGGCCATGGCGCGGCGTTCTTCCGCCTTTGCCTGGGCGATGCGCTTGTCGGCTTCTGCTTGGTCGGTTTGAAGCTCCGCGCCGATGTTTCTGCCTACATCCACGTCGGCAATATCAATGGAAAGAATTTCAAAGGCAGTACCTGCGTCAAGCCCTTTGCCCAAAACTGTTTTTGAAATATCGTCGGGGTTGGCCAAAACGTCGGTGTGCATCTCCGACGAGCCGACGGTGGTGACGATGCCTTCGCCCACGCGGGCTATAATCGTTGGTTCGCCTGCGCCGCCCACCAAGCGGTCGATGTTGGCGCGGACGGTGACGCGAGCTTTTATTTTTAGTTCAATGCCGTTTTTGGCCACAGCGGAAACAATGGGCGTTTCGATAACTTTGGGGTTGACGCTCATCTGCACCGCTTCCAAAACGTCGCGCCCCGCAAGGTCTATTGCGGCGGAACGCTCAAAGGGCAGAGGAATTTGCGCCCTGTGGGCGGCAATAAGCGCGTCAACCACCTTGTCAACGTTGCCTCCCGCCAAATAATGCGCCTCAAGTTGATTGACCCACACGTCAAGCCCGGCTTTGTTCGCTTTTATGAGGGGCAGAATGATTTTCCCCGGCGGCACACGACGCATACGCATACCGATAAGGGTAACGATGCTGATGCGAACGTCCGCAGCCAACGCCGAAATCCAAAGACCAAGCGGCACAAAGTGGAAAAACAACATGGCCGCGATTATTATAAGGACTATGAAAAATCCCGATCCTATAAGTTCAACCATTTTTACATCTCCTTACACTTTTCTCACCAAAACCCGACTGCCGTTGACGGACACGACAACGACTTTGTCGCCCTTTTCCACATAGCCGCCTTCGGTGACGGCATCTGTGGGCGAATTGTCAAAATTAACCGTTCCCGACGGCCGTAAATCCGTGGCGGCAACGCCTGTTTTGCCCACCAAGTTCATTTGTTCCGTCGCGCTGACGTAGCCTTTTTCCTTCGTGGACTTGTCCGTCAAAACGAATTTGTTCCACAATTTGCTTGACGGCAATCGTTTTACTATGAAGGCAAAAATAATCGCCGACAACAAAAGAGAAACCAAGAGAGCATACACGGCGTTTATATCGCCGCCCATGGCAAGGACTGCGCTGTAGAGCATGGCCGAAAGACCCAAAGCCGCCAACAGCCCCACCGTGGGCATTAAAATTTCGATGCTGACGCATATTATGCCCAGCAAAAAAAGTCCGATATGATAAAAAGAAGTAAGTCCTTCCAAATATTGACTGCCGAAAAAAATCCCTGCCGCCGTCAGCCCCAAAAGTATGCCGCCGCCAAAACCGCCGGTTTTTATCTCCACGAACACCGACAGGAAAAATATGGTGAGGAGCATGACCTGCAACAGGGGCAAGTCCCAAAATCCGACCGTTTCCACGAGAACACCTCCCCAAAAAAACAGCACCCGCCACAAAGCGGGTGCCGTGTTATTTGCGCAGAAAACGCCGATTGTCAGCTCTTAAATTTGCGTTTGCGAGCCGCTTCGGACTTCTTTTTACGACGCACGCTGGGCTTTTCGTAATGCTCGCGTTTTCTTACTTCGGCCAAGGTGCCGGCCTTTTGGCATGTACGCTTAAAACGGCGCAGAGCACTGTCTATCGACTCGTTCTTGCCCACTTTGACTTCGTTTGCCATCTATCGTTCCCCCCCTCCGAAACTCACGCACAACGCACACCGAAACTCTTTTGCGGCATTGCGCGTTCGGGAGTGTTATTGTTTTGGTCATACCGCGACATTATACACGAAAACGCCGCAATATGTCAACCTGTCAGCCCGGCGGCCAAGACATTTTCCTGCCGCCCAACAGATGAAAATGAAGATGCTCCACGGTTTGCCCGCCGTCCTCGCCCACGTTCGTCACCAGGCGAAAACCTGCGGCAATGTTTTCCTTTTCGGCTATTTTGGCCGCAACACGCGCAATATGCCCCAAAAGTTTCTCGTCCTCGGCGTCGGCAACGCTCTTAATGTGCGCCTTGGGTATGACGAGGATATGCACCGGGGCTTGAGGGGATAAATCCCTAAAGGCTACCGTTGTTTCATCTTCGTAAACAAGCTCGGAAGGTATTTCCTTGTTGGCAATTTTGCAAAAAATACATCCGTCCATTCTTGTCACCTCCCGTCTTTTTCCGTCAATTTGCTTTTTCCGTTGCTTTTTGCGAAATTGACAGTAACGGGTTAATTCGACAAAAACAGCAAATATCCTGCAAAATTGAGCATTAAATATTGTAGGACGAAAAAACTTTTTTGATGTACTTTCTCGCCTTGGCGATGGCTTTTATCATGGGTTCAAGGAGTTTGGGCTGATGTACCACAAGTTGCAGTATACGCTTGCGCATTTGTCGATAATCGGAATCGAAGTCCCGCAAAATTTCTTCCATTTCCATTTCCACGGAAACGCTCTTTATTGTGGATTGAATTATCTCCGAAGCGCGGCCGCCGATTTTTACCGTATCGCCGCGAAAGGGGATATAGGCTTCGATGCCAAGTTTTTTGTCAAACAAATCCTTTAGCGATTCTGCGCTGGGGGTTTCGCCGTGAACGATAAAAACCTTGGCCGGCAACGGGTCTTTTATGTGGCTCGCCCATTCGATAATTTGATTGGCGTCGGCATGGGCGGAAAAACCGTCCAAAGATTCGATTTTGGCTTTTACCGCCACTTCTTCGCCCAAGACACGAACCCTTTTTATGCCGTCTATGAGCCTTCGCCCCAAACTGCCCTCGGCTTGGTAACCCACAAAAAGCACCGTTGACTCCGGCCGCCACAAATTGTGTTTTAGATGATGCAACACGCGCCCTGCGTCGGCCATGCCGCTGGCGGAGATTATGATGGCGGAGCTTTCGGCGGTGTTAAGGGAGCGGGATTCGACGGCGGAGGCAAAAATTTTAAGTTGCGGAAAGTCGGGGATTTTGCCGTTTTGTAAAAGTTTAACCGCTTCTTCGTCAAACTCATGGGAATTTTCCATAAAAACCCGCGTTGCCGCAATAGCCAACGGACTGTCAAGAATTATGGGTATGTCGTTGTCAAGCCTTCCTGCTTTATGTAGGTTATACAGGTGGTACAAAAGGGTCTGGGTGCGCCCCACGGCGAAGGCGGGAATGATGAGGTTGCCGCCCCTGTCCATGGTGTCGTTGATGAGTTCTAAGAGGGCTGTTTCCTTGTCGTAAAACTGATGGACGCGGTCACCGTAAGTCGATTCCGTAACCAAAAAATCTGCGCCGCTTATAATGGCGGGGTTGCGCAAAATAGGTTGATCGGGCTGACCCAAATCGCCGGAAAAAACAATTTTGGCGCTTTTGTCGTTTTCTTTCACCACAAGTTCCAAAATTGCCGATCCCAAAATATGCCCCGCGTCGCGATAGGTGACGCTTACGGTGTCGGATATTTGTATCTGTTCGTTATAGTTTACGGTTTGCAGATGATTAAGCGTATCTTTAACGTCGTCCAAGAGGTACAAAGGTTCAATGGGTTCTTCGCCGCGACGTTGCCCCTTGCGGTTCATTATCTGTGCGTCGCTTTCTTGTATATGCGCCGAATCGGGGAGCATTACCCCCACCAGGGAAGCGGTGGATTTTGTGGCGTAGATTTTCCCCTTAAAGCCGTTTTTGACCAATTTGGGCAAAAGACCGCAGTGGTCAATGTGGGCGTGGGTGAGCAAAACAAAATCTATTTCGGCGGGGTTAAAGGGAAATTCCTCGTAGTTTAACTCGCGAATCCGTTTTGCCCCTTGGAACATTCCGCAATCCACAAGAAACTTTTCTTCCCCCGTTTCCGCCAAAAAGCATGAGCCGGTCACGGTTCGCGCCGCGCCGATAAAATTTAACCGCATGAGTTACACCTCCTACAACATGGGGCGCAAAAAATGCCCCGTGTACGATGCTTTCACTTTTACAATGTCCTCCGGCCGTCCGCAAGCCACAACTTCGCCGCCCCTGTCGCCGCCCTCCGGGCCTAAGTCGATTATGTAATCGGCGCATTTAATCACGTCCAAATTATGCTCGATGACAAGAACTGTGTCGCCGCCGTCAACCAATCGTTGCAGAATGTCAAGAAGCCGCGCAATATCCGCCGTATGAAGCCCCGTGGTGGGTTCGTCCAAAATATACAGGGTTTTGCCCGTGGAGCGGCGCGATAGTTCGGTGCTTAATTTCACCCGTTGCGCTTCGCCCCCCGACAAGGTGGTCGCGCTTTGCCCCAACTTTATGTAGCCTAAGCCCACATCTTTTATCACCTGCAACTTGCGGGCAATCTTGGGAATGTTTTTGAAAAACTCCGTCGCCTCGTCAACTGTCATGTTGAGTACGTCGGCAATGGTTTTGCCCTTGTACTTTACTTGCAAAGTTTCGCGGTTGTAACGCGCCCCTTTGCAAACTTCGCAGGGAACATACACGTCGGGCAAAAAGTGCATTTCGATTTTTAATATGCCGTCGCCTTTGCAGGCTTCGCATCGCCCGCCTTTTACGTTAAAGCTAAAGCGCCCCGCTTTGTAGCCCCGCGCCTTGGCTTCGTTGGTCACGGAAAAAAGTTCGCGGATACTGTCAAAAACACCGGTGTATGTGGCGGGGTTGGAGCGGGGAGTGCGCCCTATGGGTTGTTGGTCGATGTTTATTATTTTGTCGATGTTGTTTAGACCTTTTATTTTCTTGTGCTTGCCCGGTTTTCCCTTGGCGCGGTAGAGCCGCGAGGCGATGCCCTTATACAAAACTTCGTTTACCAACGTGCTTTTCCCGGAACCGCTGACGCCCGTCACAAGGGTAAGCGTCCCCAAGGGAATTTTGACGTTGATGTTCTTTAGATTGTTTTCCGTTGCCCCCACAATTTCCAAAAAATTGCCGTTGCCCTTGCGTCGTTTTTGCGGCACGGGAATTATTTTTTTGCGGCTTAAATATTGCCCCGTGATTGATTCGGGGATTTTCATAATCTCTTGCGCCGTTCCCTTGGCGACGACGCGCCCGCCGTATTCGCCCGCCCCAGGCCCTATGTCGATTATGCAGTCCGCCGCCTTCATGGTGTCCTCGTCATGTTCCACCACAATCAGCGTGTTGCCCAAGTCGCGAAGTTTGCACAGGGTTTCTATAAGGCGGTTGTTGTCCCGCTGATGAAGACCGATGCTGGGTTCGTCCAATATGTACAAAACCCCCGTAAGCCCGGAGCCTATTTGCGTCGCCAAGCGTATCCGCTGCGCCTCGCCCCCCGAGAGCGTGCCGGAGCTGCGGGACAAGGTGAGGTAGTCTAAGCCCACGTTTAGGAGGAAGTTAAGCCGCGCATGAATTTCCTTTAGGATTAGGGCGGCGATTTTCTTTTCTCGCGGAGTAAGTTCCAACTTGTTAAAGAAATCGTCACATTCTTTTATTGTCATTTGCGTGACTTCGTAAATGTTTTTTTCCCCCACGGTAACGGATAGGGTTTCGGGTTTTAACCTTGCGCCATGGCAAGCCTCGCAGGGCGTATTGGTCATGTAATTTTCGTAGCTTTCTTTCATTTCGTCGGAATCGGTTTCCGCGTAACGTCGTTGCAAAAGGGGCATTACGCCTTCAAAGGCGGTGAAATATTCGCGGTGTTCGCCGAACATATTGGTGTAATAAAAACGGATTTTTTCTTCCCCCGTGCCGTAAAGAAGCATTTGCCGCGTTTTTTTGTCAAGGCTCTTAAAGGGAGTGTCAAGGCTGTAGCCGCAAGCTTTAAGGATGGAGTCCATAGCGCACATGGCGTATGAGTTCAAGTTTTTCGACAGCGGCGCAAAAACTCCGTCGGCGACGCTGAGGCTCTCGTCCGGCACAACAAGCTGTTCGTCAAATTCCATGTGAGAGCCAAGCCCCATGCAAACAGGGCAGGCGCCGTAGGGGTTATTGAAGGAAAACATTCGGGGCGTCACCTCCGGCAGACTTATGCCGCAGTCAATGCAGGCGAAGTTTTCGCTGAGCATCATTGTTTCGCCGCCGTCAATCTGCACATAGACAACGCCGCCCCCCATTTTAAGCGCCACTTCCAAAGAATCCGACAGTCGGGACTTTATGTCCGCTTTTATAATCAAGCGGTCGATTACTACTTCAATGGTATGTTTTTTGTTTTTCTCCAAGTTTATTTCTTCGTTTACGTCGATAACTTCGCCGTCAATCCTTGCGCGAACATAGCCGTCGCGGCGAATTTGTTCGATGATTTTTTTGTGTTCGCCTTTTTTGCCGCGAACCACCTGCGCCATTATGAAAATTTTGGTTTTTTCCGGCAATTCGCAAATTTGGTCGGTCATTTGGTCTATGGATTGCCTTGTTATGGATTTTCCGCATTTTGGGCAGTGAGGCCGCCCGGCGCGGGCGAACATAAGACGCAAATAATCGTAAATTTCCGTCACCGTACCCACGGTGGAACGGGGGTTTCTGGCGGTGGTTTTTTGGTCTATGGATATGGCGGGGCTAAGCCCTTCGATGCTGTCAACGTCGGGTTTTTCCATTTGCCCCAAAAATTGCCGCGCATAGGCGCTTAGGGACTCCACATAGCGGCGTTGCCCCTCGGCGTAAACGGTGTCAAAGGCCAAGGAGGACTTGCCCGACCCTGACAGCCCCGTAATTACCACCAATTTATCCCTGGGTATGTCAACGGAAATATTTTTCAGGTTGTTGGCTCGCGCCCCTTTTATTACAATGTTGCCACTCATTCAAATTTCTCTTTCATTGTTTTGTCCCCCACAAAGCGAACAAATATGTCGGGGGCGATAATCTCATCGTCAAGCTGCACTATGCTTTGGTGCATTTGCACGGACACCCAACGCCCGCTGTGGGCCTTGTGGATTTCTTCCGCCAATTCTTCCTCATAGTGCAGCTTAAAAGTTTCGGCGGTGCTTTTGCTGCTTGTTATGTGGAGTATTTCCGAAAAGACGTTTTCTTCCCCCGCGCCGTATTCCAATTTCAGCACGACGAATAATTTCATGTTTTTCTTCATTTGCGCCCGCTCCTTTATGATTAAATTTGGGGGTATGTGTATTAAGGCAACCTCTAAAAACTCCCTCCGTCAGCCCTGCGGGCTGCCACCTCCCCTTTCAGGGGAGGCTATAAAAGTCGCAATCCAAGCCTCCCCTCTTGGGGAGGTGCTACGAAGCGGCGGAGGGATTTCACGCTTATCCATGAATAAAAATTCATTAAGCGAGTTTTTAGAGATGCCCTTAAATCAAATTCGACACGAAAAAATAAAATCCCTGCAAAAAAAATAAGCCCTTCAAGAAAACCTCTGTCTTCTTAAAGAGCTAAAATTTTATTTTTTTATGGTGTTCACCATACGCGCCAACCGCGATTTTTTACGCGCTGCGGCGTTTTTGTGAATGACGTTGTTGGCTGCGGCCTGGTCTATGGCTTTGGCGGCCAAGCGCAAACACTCGCTCGCTTCTTCCATGTTGCCGTTTTTGACGGCGGCAATCACTTTTTTGCCGGCCAATTTGGCGCGGGTCTTTTCGGCGGCGTTTTTAAGGCGACGTTTCGCGTCGGTCTTTACGCTACGCACAGATGCTTTTATGTTAGGCAAATACTTCACCCCCTCGCAGTTACTGTAACTCGCTGATATTATCACAAACAGGCGGTAATTGCAATATGATTTTTCGGCGACGAAATTATTTACACCTTCTCGCAGGCGAAAAGGTGCTTACGCCAACATGGTGGAAAGTTCGATAAGATACCGTCCCAAGGCATCCTTCCAATGGGGCAAACGGGAAAAGCCCGCCGCGTCCAACGAATTTTTACTCAAGCGCGAATTTTTCGGCCGCGTGGCCTTGGTGGGGTATTTGTCGCTTGTTACGGGGGTCACTTTTACCTCTTTGCCGCTTTGGCGGAAAATTTCTTCGGCAAATTCCGCCCAAGAACAGATCCCTTCGTTGGTGGCGTGGTACACTCCGTATTTATCGCTCTCGGCCATATCCACAAGCAAACGCGACAGGTCAAAGGTATAGGTGGGCGAACCTGTTTGGTCGGCTACAACCGTCAGTTCCTTGTGGGTTTCGGCAAGGTTTAGCATGGTGCGGACAAAATTTTTGCCGTTTATGCCAAAAACCCATGAGATGCGGACGATGAAATATTTTTCAAGAATTTCTTGCACAGCCTCTTCGCCCAAAAGTTTTGATTTGCCGTAGACGTTTTTGGGGTCTTTGGGCATGGGCGGCTCGTAAAAATCTTGGCCGTCCCCCGGAAAGACGTAATCCGTGCTTATATAAATCATTTTCGCGTCGATGTCGCGACAAATTTCGGCCAACATACGCGTGCCGTCATGGTTTATCGCCATTGCAACTTCCGGCTCGTCCTCGGCTTTGTCCACCGCCGTGTAAGCGGCGCAATGAATAACAACGTCGGGGCGGTAGTCCTTTATAAATTTTTGCGCCTTTTCTTTTTCCGTAAGAGAAAAATCCTTGCGCGTCGCGCCTTCGGCCTCTATGTCCCGCCGCGCCAATTCCCGCATAACGTCAAACCCAAGCTGACCGGTAACGCCCGTAACCAATACCTTCATGAAAATTCTCCTCATACAAAAGTTTCGTTAATAAGTGTATTCGTTGTTTTGTCTTTTTATTCCTGCCGCAAAATTTTACTTTTTTTCTTGCGCCGGGCAGGATTTTTTGTTTTTTTCCATAATATAAAGTTATCATTGCAAATTTGCAAAATATACGCTGATGTTTTGGAGGGCATGGGTTTGAATGAACTTAGCATAAAGCAGAAATTGTTTGTTGTCTTTGGCATAATGATTGCGGTTTTCGCGGCGGGCGGCGTGTTTTCCCTGTATTCTTTGGGCAAAATAAACGACGGCGCGCTTCGCATTTCGTCCGAGCATTTGTCGGCGGCGTTGGCAGCGGCCGAAAGCAACACCCGCCTTGCCGACTACCGGCAAGGCGAATACGCCGTTGCCACTGCCGTGTCCCTGCCCGACAGGATTCATGCCGCCCAATCCACGAAGAAACTTGCCGACCAGCTTGACATAATTTTCGCCGCCGCCGAAAAACGATTGACGGGGCAGGCGGCGGATGACTTAAAGGCCATGCTTGCGGAATGGAACGAATACAAGAAAATTTCCGCACAAGTGACTTTGCTTGCCAAGAGCGGCCAAAGGGAAGAGGCGCTGCAACTCTTAGAATCAAGCGGCAAAAAATACGCCGACATCAGCGTGCAACTTGAAAAATTGCTCGATAACAGAAAAGATTTCATTCACGAAGAAAACACCGCTGCCGCAAGCAGTTACAGCGCGGCGCGGATAACCCTTTCGGCGGAAATTTTGCTTGTCCTTGTCCTGTCTTTCTTGGTGGCAAAATACCTCAGCAACTCCATTTATAATTCCGTTCAATATCTCATGAACGTATCGAAGGAAGTAGCCGCCGGAAATTTGACGGTGGAGGCCAAGCCCCAGGGCAACGACGAGTTCGGCGTACTCACCGGCGCGTATGCGGACACCATAGCGAATTTGCGGGGGCTTATCCAAAACATTCAAAAAACCGCCGCCGACGTTTCCGCCTTTGCGGCACAGTTAAACGAAAACGCGGGGCAATCCGCCACCGCCACCCAACAAGTCGCCATGTCAATAGGCAATATGGCGGAAAGCGCGGGGCGGCAGGGCGAGTCCGTGAACGCCTCCACCCGCGATATTCATGATATGGCCGTGAGTCTTAAAGGTTTTGCTCAAAAAGCCACGGAATCCGCCGAATCGGCCAGAAACGTGGAGCAAATCGCCAAGGCGGGGCGCGAGGCCATAGCGGGCGCAGTCAATCAAATGGGGCAAATAGCCGAGTCCGTCACCAATTCGGCCAACGTCATCCAAAGCCTTGCCGACCGCTCCAACGAAATAGGCGAAATCAGCGACACCATAAGCGGCATCGCCGAAGAAACAAATTTGCTGTCCCTTAACGCCGCCATTGAAGCCGCCCGTGCCGGGGAAGCGGGCAAAGGTTTTGCCGTTGTGGCGGACGAAGTGCGAAAACTTGCGGAAGGATCGGGGTTGGCAGCGCAAAAAATTGTCGCCCTCATAAGCGCAATTCAACAGGAAACGGAACAGGCCGTGGAACGTATGCAAAAGGGCAAAGAGGACGTTGAAAGCGGCAAAGTCGTCGTGTCCAAGGCCGGCGACGCTTTCGCCAAAATTGCCGATGCCGTCGAAGGGCTAAACCGCCACGCCGAGGATATTTTGGCGGATGCCAAACTCTCCACCGAAAAGGCCGAGGCCATCGTAAACTTGATGGAAGGCATCAATCAAGCGGGCAAAGGCGTGTCCGCCGAAACAGAATCCGTATCGGCGGCAACGGAAGAACAATCGGCCTCCATGGACGAAATAGCCGCCGCCAGCCGCCGTTTGGCCGACCTTGCCAACGAACTCACAGCCTCCGCCGCAAAATTCAAATTGTAATACTTCTAATACTTCTTTTCTTTTTCTCTTTCTTTTTTCTTATTCTTTTTTCAAAAAAGAATAAGAAAAAAGAACATAACGTATGTTTTCACGGGAGTTTTGCTTTTATGAAAAAGTTTTTTTTGACCCTGTTTTTGCTGTTTTCGCTTGTTTTTGCGGCGGGTTGCGGCAACGAGGCCGCGACGAAGAAAACCGTCGCGGTGAGTTTTGCCAATTCGTCGCCGAGCTGGCAAAGGAACGGCGAAACCATAAAAACGGCCTTGGAAAAGGAAGGTTTTGCCGTAACGCTAAAATTTGCCGACACTGCGGCGGCGCAAGAAAAGGACGTTGAAGATATGATTGATTCTGCGCCGGGGTGTTTGGTGATAGGCGCGGTGGATTCAAGCGCCCTCGCGAACGTTCTAAAGACTGCCAAAGAGGAAAACATTCCCGTTATCGCCTACGACCGTTTGATAATGGGCAGCGATGCCGTAAGCTATTATGCATCCTTTGACAATGCGGGCATCGGCGAGGCCATGGGGGAATACATAGAAGCCGCCCTCAACCTAAAAAGCGGCGAAGGAAGCTATAACATCGAAGTTTTCGCCGGCGACCCTGCGGACAACAACGCCCATTTGTTCTTTGAAGGGGCAATGAAAGTTTTAGAGCCGTACTTTAACAACGGGCAACTTGTTTGCCCCTCCGGGGAAAAGGATTTTAACAGCGTAGCCGTGAAAGACTGGAATCCGCAAAACGCCAAAGCGCGAATGGATAATTTGCTCGCCGCTCACTACGCCGACGGCGCGGAGCTTAACGCCGTTCTTTCGCCGAACGACGGCGTGGCCGGGGCAATAATAAACTCCCTTGCCGAATCCTACGGCGGCGCGCAACCCGTTATCACCGGGCAAGATGCGGACAAAGAAGCGTTGCAAAATATCGCCGACGGGCGGCAAAGCATTACGATTTACAAGAACCCCGCCGACTTGACGGCAAAATGCGTGCGTATGATAAAAGCCGTGGTGGAAGGGACGCAACCTGACATCAACGACGTATCCACCTACAACAACGGCGCGGTGACGGTGCCATCCTATCTGTGCGTACCCTACGTCATCGACAGCGGCAATCTTAATGTGGTAGAGTAAATATGCTATTTAACTCCTACGAATTTATTTTGCTGTTTTTGCCCGTAGCTTTTTTCGGCTTTTTCGGCACTTTTAAGTTTTTCGGCCAAAAGGCGGCGGTGTTTTTTATAGTCGCGGCCTCCTTCGTCTTTTACGGCGCGTGGGATTTTCGCTATGTGCCTTTGCTCTTTTTTTCGATAGTATTTAATTTTTTCGCGGGCAAATTCATAGCCGCCGCCAAAGAAAAAGGCAACCGGGGCAAAAAGGAACTTGTCTGCGGCATTGCGGGCAACCTCTTGCTGTTGGGCTTTTTTAAGTACACGGCTTTTTTTGCCGAAACAATAAACCAAGTGGGCGGCGAAATTTTGACCGTGCCGCAAATAATCCTCCCCTTGGGCATATCCTTTTTTACCTTCACGCAAACGGCATATTTAATCGACGTTTACCGAGGGGAAACACAGCCGACGGATTTTCTCGTTTACTGCGAATTTGTCACCATATTCCCCCACCTTATAGCAGGGCCTATCATAAGTTACCGCGAAATGATGCCGCAGTTTGCGGACATCAAAAATTATGTGCCAAACGCCAAAAATATTGCTTTGGGGCTGACGCTTTTCATTATGGGCTTGTTTAAGAAGGTCATTATCGCCGACAGCATCGCGCCATGGGCAAATGCCGTGTTTTCAAACGCTCATGGCGCAAGTTTTGCCGACGGCTGGATTGGTTCGGTGGCGTACACCTTAGAGCTTTATTTTGATTTTTCCGGCTACAGCGAAATGGCCATAGGCTTGGGGCTGTTGTTCAACCTTAAATTCCCCGTAAATTTTGATTCCCCTTACCAATCAAAAAGCATAATCGACTTTTGGCGACGTTGGCACATGAGCCTTTCGTCATGGGTGCGGGAATACCTCTATATACCCATGGGCGGCAACCGTCATGGCGAATTTGCAAAAATGCGAAATTTGTTCTTGTGCATGACCATAATCGGCTTTTGGCATGGCGCGGGGTGGACGTTTATCCTTTGGGGCGCGTTAAACGGGGTGTACCTTATAATCAATAATCTTTGGCGCAAATTAAAGATTGATTTGCCGATTTTTTTCTGCGTCCTGCTGACTTTTTTGAGTTTTAACTTTAGCCTGATGATATTTCGCTCCGAAAATATATCCGACGCCTTTGCTCTTACGAAAGCCTTGTTTAACGCAGACAATATTTCCTTGCCGACGGATGGCGCGTTCAAAATATCGGTGCTTCTTTTGCTCTTGATATTGCTGTACTTTTGCCCCAACCCCGTGAGGATAACGGAAAAACTCAATCCTGCACGAAAAAGCGTTGCTCTTCTGTGGGCAACAGCGGCGGCTGTTATGTTTGCCGTTTCCCTCCTGTTTCTAAATCGAGCCACGGAGTTTTTATATTTTCAATTTTGATACTCTTACTTTCAAATCAGTATGAGGTGTTTAATGGGTTACCGATGTATAACGCGGCTTATCTTAGGGCTTACGGCGTTGTTTTTTGCGCTTTTCGTCGTTGCCGCGGCAATCATAGACCCCGTGAATATTTGGGGTTGCCCGGTGTTTGCGGGGTTTAACAATTATAAGGAAATTCAGTTTGAAATATCAAAACCCTACGAATACGGGCGGGTTAAGCCGGATATTTTCTTTATCGGCTCAAGCCGCGTGTTTGTGGGGCTAAGCCCCGACTTCCCCGGCGAAGAGAACAAAAAAATTTACAACTTCGGCGCGGTGAGCCTGCCCCTAAAAGAAATGCGGGAGTATTTGCGCTTGGCCTACAAAATCCATAAGCCGCAGACAATTTATATCGGTCTTGATTTTTTCCAGTTCGGCGAAAAATATCAAACCGCCGCCAACAATTTCAATCAACGGCGGATTGATGCCGCCGCCCACAAGTTGACCCGTTGCTTTTGGCAAATAAAAGACACGACGGAAACGGTGGGCAGTATCCCGAAAGTAATTGAGGACAGCCGCAAAAAGCCCCATGTCCCCATGTATTATTTGGGCTACGATTACGAACATGGCGAAGGCACTCAATCGGCCATCACCCCCGAACAATATTACGGCGTGTTTAATTTATATAA
>CAJOQC010000151.1 GCA_905236785.1 uncultured Selenomonadaceae bacterium | reverse complement strand
TTCTATGACAAAATTTGCATAGAAAGAATAAACGTTACGGAGGGGAAGCGATGGTTCCGGTTATTACCGTCAAAGAAGAGCGGTGCAAAGGTTGCGGAATATGCGCCGCCTTTTGCCCCAAAAAAGTTTTGGCGACGGGAATGCTCGGCAAGATCGAGGTTGTAAACAACGAGGCGTGCATAGCCTGCGGTCAATGCGAACTGCGTTGCCCCGATTATGCAATATTTGTGGACAAGGCGGTGAACTCCAATGGCTGACAGACGACTTATGCAGGGTAACGAGGCCTGCGCCGAGGGGGCTATCGCCGCCGGGGTTCGGTTCTTCGCCGGTTACCCCATTACGCCCTCCACCGAAATTGCCGAGTCAATGGCAAAGCTGCTCCCCAAGTACGGCGGCACATTCGTTCAAATGGAGGACGAGATTGCCAGCATGGGCGCAATATTGGGCGCGTCCCTTGCGGGGGCGAAGGTGATGGATGCCACAAGCGGTCCGGGGTTTTCCCTCAAGCAGGAGCTTATCGGCTATGCGGCTGTGGCGGAAATTCCCTGCGTTCTCGTGAATGTGCAGCGGGTCGGCCCTTCCACCGGCCAGCCCACAGCCCCATCCCAAGGCGACGTTATGCAGGTTCGTTGGGGAACTCACGGCGATCACCCCATGATTGCCCTGTCGCCATGGAGCGTTCGCGAAACCTTTGACCTTACGGTTATGGCGGTAAATTACGCCGAACGCTTCAGAACCCCCGTGATACTTCTTATGGACGAGATTGTGGGGCATCTTCGCGAAAATGTGACTTTGCCGACGGCGGAGGAAATTGCAATTTACCCCAGGCGCAAGCCGACGAAGACCCGCGCCGAAGGTTACGAGCCTTTTGCGCCGGAGGCGGACTTAGTTCCAAACGTGGCGGATTTTGGCAACGGGTATCACGTCCATGTGACGGGGCTTATACATGACGAAACGGGTTTTCCCGTGGGCAGCCCCAAGGTCACGCAGGAGTCAATCCACCGACTGCATCAAAAAATCAATCGCGCAGGCAACGAGATAATCCACACCGAAGAGTATTTTATGGAGGACGCAGACTTTGCGGTGGTGTCCTTCGGCGGCACGGCGCGGACGGTGTATGAGGCGGTGAGCGAGGCGCGGGAGCTTGGTTACAAGGTTGGAATGTTGCGCCTTGTGACGATTTGGCCCTTTGCCGACGAAGCCATCGCGAGATTGGCCGCGAAAGTGAAGGCCATAACCGTGGCCGAGCTTAATTACGGGCAGATAATAAACGAAGTGCAACGCGCCGCAGGCGGCGTTTGCCCCGTGGAATTTTGCGGCAAGTACGATATGCGAACCTTCGAGCCGCCGGAAATTTTGGACGCGATAAAGAAAATGTGCGAAGGGGGCGGAGCAAATTGAGCGAGATTTTGCGAAGCTACGAAAAATATTTTCGCCGTAACCGCCTTCCTCATCTGTGGTGTCCGGGTTGCGGCAACGGCATAGCCATGAAGGCTATTGTGCAGGCTATAGAAAAAAATCCCGAATTTAACCAAGACAACACGGTTATTGTTTCGGGGATAGGTTGCTCCTCAAGAGCCTCCGGGTATATGGATTTTGACACGCTCCACACGGCGCACGGGCGGGCGATACCCTTTGCAACGGGCGTAAAGCTCGCCAACCCAAAGTTGAACGTAATTGTAATAACGGGCGACGGCGATTGCACGGCTATCGGCGGAAATCATTTCATTCATGGCTGTCGCCGCAACATAGACCTCACCGTGGTGCTTTTTAACAACAACATTTACGGAATGACCGGCGGGCAGGCATCACCAATGACCCCCACGGGCAAGAAAGCCACCACCGCCCCCTACGGGTCGGTTGACCGCACCTTTGACGCTTGCAGTTTGGCGCAGGCGGCGGGCGCGACTTATGTGGCTCGCTCCACGGCTTTTCATGTAAATCATCTGACGGATATGATTGCCGGAGGATTTAACAATAAAGGTTTTTCTTTCATTGAGGCGTTGGTTCAATGCCCCACGGCATACGGGCGACGAAATAAAATGGGCGCGCCGGCAGAGATGCTAAAGTGGATGCGGGACAACGCAGTGATGAAAGCGGCGTGGGACAAACTCCCCGACGAAAAGAAAACGCCGGAGAAGTTCCCCATAGGTTTGTTATACGAAACAAACGCCGTTGATTATGATACGGCTTACGAAAGTGTTATTGAATTGGCGGGAGGAAAATAAAATGAGACAGCAATTAAGATTATCGGGTTCCGGCGGACAGGGAGTCATCACGGCGGCGATAATTTTCGCCGAAGCGGCGGTAGCCGAAGGAAAGGACGCAGTTCAGTCTCAGTCATACGGCCCTGAGGCCAGAGGCGGCGCAAGCAAATCCGAAGTCATAATCGACGATTCGCCGATTTTCCATCCCCATGTGGCTGCGCCGGACGTTGTTTTGGCCATGACTCAAAAAGCGGCGGACAAATACTACGAAGATTTAAGCCCGGACGGAATTTTGGTTTTGGACGAGGAGCTTGTCCCCAACCCCCCGAAAGCCGCCCATGTAGTCAAAATCCCCATCACAAAAATCGCCGTTGAAGAAGCGGGCAAACCCCTCTTTGCCAACATTGTGGCCTTGGGCGCGTTGGCGAAAATCACGGGCATCGTGGATTTTGACACGGTGAAAGCCTGCGTTGCCAAACGTGTGCCGCCCTCCACGGTGGATGCCAACATGAAAGCCTTGCAAGCGGGCTACGATGCGGCGAGTGGATTTGCCGCCTAAAACAGCCATTTGACGAAGGAATATAAGGCGTAAACAATTAAACAAACCCACAGGACGACGAACAAAGTCGCGCCCGCCAAAATAAGCGGCATTCGCTTTGAGACGGACGCGGCTTTTCTTTCGCTGTCCATGCGAACCACCGGCGGCAACAAACTCATGACCGAATACATGGCCGTGGGCACTACCAGTATATCGTCAAACACCCCCGCCAAAGGTAAAAAATCGGGCAAAAAATCAACGGGGCTTATGAGGTAAATCGCCGCCAACAGCAAAATAAACTTCAACCGCCACGGCGTCCCCGGGTTTTTCATGGCAATGATAAGCGTAATGAAATCCCGACGGAATATGTTAAGCAACGAAAAAAAACGTTTCATTTTGTTCTCCTGTTTTTCAAAAAACGGAAACCAACAATAACTGCTTCTTTTTCTCTTTCTTTGAAAAGAAAGAGAAAAAAAGAAAAAGAGAAAAAACTTTAGGCAACCTCTAAAAACTCCCTCCGTCAGCCCTGCGGGCTGCACCTCCCTCCAAGAGGGAGGCTTAAATCAGCCCTCCTCTTGGAGGAGGGTGTCGGCGTAGCCGACGGGAGGAGGTATAAAAGCGAG
>CAJOQC010000150.1 GCA_905236785.1 uncultured Selenomonadaceae bacterium | reverse complement strand
GGGAGGCTTAAATCAGCCCTCCTCTTGGAGGAGGGTGTCGGCGTAGCCGACGGGAGGAGGTATAAACGCGAGTTTTTAGAGATGCCCTTATGTTGCCTTTCTATTCCATGCCTTGCGCAAAAGTCTTGACAAATTTTGCGACTGATATAAAATAAAAACCGCGATTATGACAAGACAATGTGAAAAGAGGAATAATCATGGAAAAAGCCAATATTGACTGGTCATCTCTTAGTTTTGCCTATCAAAAGACCCCCATGCGTTATGTAGCCGAGTACAAAAACGGTGCATGGGGCAAAGGGCAGCTAACGGACAATGCCACGGTTCAGTTATCGGAATGTGCGGGAATTTTGCACTATTGCCAAGAAATTTTTGAAGGGCTTAAGGCTTACACCACCAAAGACGGACATATCGTAACTTTTCGCCCCGACTTAAACGCCGAACGAATGATAAATTCCGCCAAACGTCTTGAGATGCCTCCCCTTGCCAAAGAACAGTTTTTAGAAGCGGTGGACGAAGTGGTATCGGCCAACGCCGCTTGGGTACCGCCCTACGGCACGGGCGCATCTTTATACCTTCGCCCGCTCATGTTTGCAACAGGCATAGTAATAGGCGTAAAACCCGCCGACGAATATCAGTTCCGCCTGTTCTGCACCCCGGTGGGTCCGTACTTTAAGGGCGGCGCAAAACCGATAACCATTTGCGTCAGCGACTTTGACCGCGCTGCGCCAAACGGCACAGGGCATATAAAAGCGGGGCTTAACTACGCCATGAGCCTTCATGCTTATGTTACGGCGCATGAAAACGGTTTTGACGAAAATATGTTCTTAGACCCCGCCACCCGTACATTTGTCGAGGAAACAGGCGGCGCAAACTTCCTTTTTGTCACCAAAGACAAAGAAGTGGTGATTCCGAAATCAAATTCCGTTTTGCCCTCCATCACTCGTCGCTCCTTGGTGTATATAGCTGAACATTATCTAAAACTCAAGGTCACCGAACGCCCCGTTCGTTTGGACGAAATCGGTGATTTTGCCGAGTGCGGCCTTTGCGGAACGGCGGCCGTTATTTCCCCCGTGGGCAAAGTAGTGGATCACGGCAAAGAAATTGCCTTTAAGAGCGGCATGGAAAAAATGGGCGAGGTGACCCAAGAACTTTACGACACATTGGTCGGCATACAGCTTGGCACGATTGACGCGCCCGAAGGATGGATTCGCCGCATAAAATAACAGTATCATAAAAACGCATAAAAAAGCAGGGGTTTATTGTTTTCCCCTGCTTTTTTGTTACGTCAAAATTCCTTTATGATGCTGTGTTTCGATCTTTAGCTTCTTCCGCATCAACGTCTACAACCTGTATGTTGCGGTAGCGGCTCATGCCTGTACCCGCAGGTATCAGCTTGCCGATGATAACGTTTTCCTTTAACCCTACCAAGGGATCGACTTTTCCTTTTATGGCCGCATCCGTCAACACGCGAGTTGTTTCCTGGAAGGATGCCGCCGAAAGGAAAGAATCCGTTGCCAACGATGCCTTGGTGATGCCGAGCAAAATAGGCTTTGCCACCGCAGGCTCGCCGTTTTCCTCGATAGCCTTGGTGTTGGCGGCTTCAAAGGCGTTGATGTCGATATATTCTCCGGGCAGGAAGTCCGTTGCCCCCGACTCTTCGATTTTCACCTTATGGAGCATTTGCCGCACCATAACTTCGATGTGCTTGTCGTTTATTTCAACGCCCTGGGATTTATACACCTTTTGTACCTCATAAACAAGGTAACGTTGCGTATCTCTAAGCCCGCAAATTCTTAATATGTCGCTGGGGTTCACTGATCCTTCGGTTATTTTCGCGCCTTTTTCAATGATTTCCCCATCATGCACCGCCATTCTTGCGCCATATGGCACAGCGTATTCCCGCTGGTCGCCGACTTGGGGCGTCACCGTAACTTGGCGCATACCTCTGCCGGAGTCATCAATGGCAACAACGCCGGAAACTTCGGAAATAATGGCGTTATGTTTGGGCTTTCTGGCTTCAAACAATTCTTCGACGCGAGGCAGACCCTGTGTAATATCATCGCCGGCCACGCCGCCGGTGTGGAAAGTACGCATAGTAAGTTGCGTACCCGGTTCGCCTATGGACTGCGCCGCTATAATGCCCACGGCTTCGCCAACTTCGACGGCCGTTTGGTTCGCCAAATCCCGACCGTAGCATTTTATGCACACACCGAACTGTGATTTGCAGGTAAGAACGCTCCTGATGGACACCTTATCCCGCACTTTGGCAATCTTTTTTGCCAATTCTTCGTCAACGTCGTCGTTTAACGAGGCTATTTTTTCGCCTGTTGCCGGATCAAAGATGTCCTCGGCCAATACGCGCCCGACGATACGGTCTTCAAGAGCCTCGATAACACCGTTGCCCTCTTTTATGGCCTCTACCTCAATGCCGCGAACATTATTGTTGCGGACAAACATACACTGGGCATCGCTTTCCATAAGCATACGAATCTTTTCACCGTCAAGTTTTTCGCCGGCGGCAACCAAAACATCACCTGCGCTGTTTACAATGTCTTTGGTGACTTCCTTACCGTTCATTTCATGAATCAAATTGTCCATAAACTCGCGGCGTTTTTCTTCGTCGGGTTCGCCCAAAGTAATGACTTCCGTAACAATCGCGCCGGTCACCGCATCAGAGGGCATGGAGGAACCGCGCACCATGATTTCCGGGATATTCATTTCACCGATCATCATCAATTCGTCTTCGCCGATGAGTTGATCGCGGGCAAACAGTACTTCGCCCGTTTCGACATTCTTAACCGCCGCCGCGAACAAACGGCCAATCAACGCATCATGCAAAACTTCAAGTGCATCAAACACCGTCGGAGCAAGATGAGCGCGGTTAAGAAGAAGATTTACAGCCGTAACGTCGCAGTCATCCTCGCGAACGATAACGTCCTGCGCCACATCAACCAAACGACGGGTCAAATACCCCGAATCTGCGGTACGAAGAGCGGTGTCCGCCAAACCTTTGCGCGCACCATGAGAAGAAATGAAGTAGTCAGAAACCGAAAGACCTTCGCGGAAATTGGCCGTAATTGGCAAGTCGATAATCTTGCCCGAAGGGTCTGCCATAAGCCCGCGCATACCCGCCAACTGGCGCATCTGTTGTTTATTACCGCGTGCACCGGAGTCTGCCATCATAAATATTGGGTTAAAGGCATCCATATTGTCCATCATGGCATCGGCCACATCATCGGTAGCTTTGTTCCAAAGACCGATAACTTTTTTGTAGCGTTCATCCTCGGTTATAAGCCCGCGATTATACTGTCGCTCCACTTTGCCGACAATGCTTTTTGTTTCGTCGATGATTGTCTTTTTGGCCGGCGGCACGATTACGTCCGATATAGCCACAGTCATACCCGCTATGCAAGCGTAGTGATAACCCAAATTTTTCACTGTGTCTATTACTTCCGCCGTTTTGGTTGCGCCGAAGTGATTGTAGCATTTTGCAACGAGTTTGCCGATTTCCTTCTTGTTCATCAAAATGCCCAGATTCCACTCGCCGCTTTCCTTGTCTTGGTAAAAATATCTAAGTTCCGGCGGCAAAAGTTCGTTAAAAATCATGCGCCCCAAAGATGTATTTACAAGCCCGTACTCGCGATAGCCGTCAATACGTACCCTGATTTTTGCTTGAAGTTCGAGTTCATGCTCATGATACGCCAACAGTGCTTCGCTTATGCCGGTAAAGGCTTTGCCTTCGCCCTTGGCTTTTGGTTTGGTTATTGTAAGATAATAAGACCCCAATACCATGTCCTGCGTCGGTACGATAATAGGTTTACCGTCCTTTGGCGCAAGAATATGGTTGGCGGCAAGCATAAGTATACGCGCCTCGGCCTGGGCTTCGGCGGAAAGAGGCAAATGTATCGCCATCTGATCGCCGTCGAAGTCTGCATTGTACGCAGTACAAGCCAAGGGGTGAAGTTTTAGGGCGCGACCTTCCGTCAAGACAGGTTCAAAGGCTTGTATACCCAAGCGATGAAGGGTAGGCGCACGGTTTAAGAGCACAGGATGCTCCTTTATAACGTCCTCCAAAACATCCCATACGTCAGGATGAGCGCGTTCAACCATGCGTTTGGCCGTTTTAATGTTATGCACACCTTTTAGGGTTTGCAATTTTTTCATGACAAAGGGCTTAAAAAGTTCCAGTGCCATTTCCTTGGGCAGACCGCACTGATGAAGTTTTAACTCCGGGCCGACCACGATAACCGAACGACCCGAATAATCCACGCGCTTGCCCAAAAGGTTTTGGCGAAAACGTCCTTGTTTGCCCTTTAGCATATCCGAAAGGGATTTTAAGGCGCGATTGCCAGGGCCTGTAACGGGACGGCCGCGGCGACCGTTGTCAATAAGCGCGTCAACCGCCTCTTGGAGCATACGTTTTTCGTTTCTGACAATTATATCCGGCGCGCCCAAATCCAACAACCGTTTTAAGCGGTTGTTGCGGTTAATGACGCGGCGATAAAGATCGTTTAAGTCGCTGGTGGCAAACCTGCCGCCATCAAGTTGCACCATGGGACGAAGTTCCGGCGGAATGACAGGCACAACGTTTAGCACCATCCAAGCAGGATTGTTCCCGGATTTACGGAAGGATTCCACCACTTCAAGACGGCGAATGGCGCGTATTCTTTTTTGTGCGCTGGGCGCGTGAAGTTCTTCACGCAGTTCTTCGCTCATTTTATCTAAGTCGAGTTCCTTTAACAAATCCTGTATGGCTTGCGCTCCCATGCCGGCCTTAAAAGCATCGCCGTATTTATCTCTGGCTGCTCTGTATTCGCCTTCCGTAAGCAAATCTTTTTTGGTCAACCCCGTGTCGCCCGGATCGACCACTATATAACAGGCAAAATACAAAACTTTTTCCAAGGAACGAGGCGGCAAGTCCAAAATAAGCCCCATACGGCTCGGTATGCCCTTAAAATACCATATATGGGACACGGGCGCAGCAAGCTCTATATGCCCCATACGCTCGCGGCGGACTTTAGCGCGGGTCACTTCCACGCCGCAACGATCGCAAATAACGCCTTTATAGCGGATACGCTTATACTTGCCGCAATGACATTCCCAATCGCGGGTAGGTCCAAATATACGTTCGCAGAACAAGCCTTCCCTTTCGGGTTTTAACGTGCGGTAATTTATGGTTTCAGGCTTTTTCACTTCGCCGTAAGACCATTCGCGTATTTTCTCGGGCGATGCCAACCCTATGCACATGGAGTCAAAATTGTTTACGTCCAGCAAGATGCTGCCTCCTTTTATAAACCCTTGCCGCCAAAGAGCGGCGCAAGTTATGTTGTCAAACGAAGAATATTGTCAAATATCGTCCATGTCGTCCAAGCCGTCCGAATCGTCGCTTTGATAATTCGCGAAATCCTCGGCCAAATCTTCGATACTGTCAATGCTACCCAAATCGGCTATTATGTCTGCGTCGGCCAAAGAAACATCGTCCATGGACGATTCCGCCCCGCTGTCATAAGCATCGTCGGCATTGCTGTCCTCTGTATAAGAATCTGCAACCTGCGGCATTTGACTATCCTGTTCGGGCGTACCGACATCCATTTCGAGGCTTTTGGCCTTTTCGCGAATGTCAACGTCGTCGTCCTCGTCTTTAATCTGTATCTCTTTGGCGTCGGCGGACAAAACTTTTATATCAAGTCCTATGGACTGAAGTTCTTTAATAAGCACCTTAAAGGATTCAGGAACACCGGGCTCGGGGATATTATCGCCTTTTACAATCGCCTCATAGGCTTTTACGCGCCCCACTACATCGTCGGATTTTACCGTCAAAATTTCCTGCAAAGTGTATGCCGCGCCGTATGCTTCCAATGCCCAAACTTCCATTTCGCCGAACCTTTGACCGCCGAACTGCGCCTTGCCGCCCAAAGGCTGTTGGGTAACAAGAGAATACGGTCCTGTCGAACGGGCATGGATTTTGTCATCGACCAAATGATGAAGTTTAAGCATATACACGCAACCGACAGTTACGCGGTTTTCAAACGGCTCGCCGGTACGACCGTCATAAAGAAGAGTCTTGCCGTCTTCAGACAATCCGGCGGCGCGAATCGTGCCAAAAACGTCGTTTTCTTTTGCTCCGTCGAAAACCGGCGTAGCGATGTGTATGCCCGCTTTATCGGGTATGGGCATACCGTTCTTTTCAAAATCGTAACCCTCTTTTTCAAGTCTTTCCCTTACGGTGGGATCGCCATCCTTAATTGCCTTGCCCAAAGTTCGCACTGCCATGCCAAGATGTGTTTCTAAAACCTGCCCTATGTTCATGCGGCTGGGTACGCCCAAGGGATTAAGCACAATATCAACGGGAGTTCCGTCGGGCAAAAAGGGCATATCCTCTTGACGCATAATTCGCGACACGACGCCTTTATTACCGTGGCGGCCGCTCATCTTGTCGCCGACGGAAATCTTGCGTTTTTGAGCTATGTATACCCGCACCAATTCATTTACGCCGGGAGGCAATTCGTCACCGTTGTCACGGCTGAATATTTTCACGTCCACTATTTTGCCCGCTTCGCCATGAGGCACGCGCAAAGATGTATCCCGCACTTCTCGCGCTTTTTCGCCGAAAATTGCCCGCAAGAGCCGTTCTTCGGCTGTAAGCTCCGTTTCGCCTTTTGGCGTAACTTTTCCCACCAATATATCGCCGGGGCGAACGTCCGCACCAACGTAAATTATGCCGCTTTCGTCCAAATCTTTCAGCGCATCCTCAGCCACGTTTGGTATGTCGCGGGTTATTTCCTCAGGACCTAACTTCGTGTCGCGGGCTTCGCTTTCGTATTCTTCGATATGAATAGAAGTGTATAAATCGCGTTTTATCAAATTTTCGCTTAGGAGAATCGCGTCCTCGTAGTTATACCCTTCCCATGGCATATAGGCAACGAGAATGTTATAGCCCAAGGCAAGCTCGCCATGATCGGTGGCCGGGCCGTCGGCAATGGGCTGTTTTGCCGTCACTCTTTCGCCGTTATAAACAATCGGCACTTGGTTTATGCAGGTGCCTTGGTTTGAACGCACAAATTTCTGCAATTTGTAGATGTCAACATCGCCATTATCGCAACGCACACGAATTTCATCCGCGCTGACGTTTTCAACCGTGCCATCATGCAAAGCCAAAACCATGACGCCGGAGTCGCAGGCAGCCTTATATTCCATACCCGTGCCGACCAAAGGTGCTTGGGTTCTTAGGAGGGGTACGGCCTGACGTTGCATATTTGCGCCCATAAGCGCACGATTGGCATCATCGTTTTCAAGGAAGGGAATCATGGCCGTCGCAATAGACACAACCTGTTTCGGCGAAACGTCCATGCAATCAACCTTTTCGCGGCGCACCAAAGTTGTTTCTTCGTGATGGCGAGCCGTAACCCGTTCGTTGACGAACCAATCGTTTTCGTCCAAAGGTTCGTTGGCCTGAGCAATAACGAGGTCATCCTCTTCGTCTGCCGTAAGATAACGCACTTCGTCGGTGACGCAATGGTTTTCCCTGTCCACTATACGATAGGGAGTTTCCATAAAACCGTATTGATTGACCCGCGCATAGTTTGACAAAGAGCCGATAAGACCAATGTTCGGCCCTTCCGGCGTTTCTATGGGGCACATACGCCCATAGTGAGAGTTATGCACGTCGCGAACCTCAAAACCCGCTCTCTCACGGCTAAGCCCACCGGGACCCAAGGCCGAAAGACGGCGTTTATGCGTAAGCTCCGACAGTGGGTTATGCTGATCCATAAACTGCGAAAGCTGGGACGAACCGAAGAATTCTTTTATTGCCGCCACAACGGGACGAATATTGATAAGGGCTTGAGGCGTTATTATATCCACATCTTGAATGGTCATTCGCTCGCGCACAACGCGCTCCATACGAGTAAGACCAATGCGGAATTGATTTTGCAAAAGTTCGCCCACCGAACGAACGCGGCGATTGCCAAGGTGATCTATATCATCAACCGTACCCACGCCATCCATAAGATTAAGCAGATAATTTATGGAAGCTATGATGTCGTTTACGGTAATCGTTCGGTCATTATGGGTGTCAAGAGTAGGGGAGCAGAGAAGTTTCATCTTGCCGCCGTCATCTTTTTGCAAGTAAACGACGATAATGCCCTCGCCGAAAATAGCTTTCTCTCGGTCAAGAGGAATATTGTCAACCATTTGCTCGCTGACAACTTCCCCGGCGTGTATTAAGATTTCGCCGGTTTCCTTGTCAACAATCGGTTCTGCCAACACCCTGCCCAATATGCGCCGCCGCCAACCGAGTTTTTTTGTTATTTTGTAACGGCCGACGGTTGCAAGGTCATAGCGTTTAATGTCAAAAAACAGCGAATTAAGCATTTGTCGGGCGTTATCTTCCGTGGGCGGTTCGCCCGGACGCAAACGGCGGTATATTTCAAGAAGTGCCGCGCTTTCGGTGTTTACGTCGCTGTCATGTTCTAATGTAAGTTTTATGCGTTCGTCTTCAAACAGCGCGTTGATTTCCTTATCCGAACCTAATCCCAAAGCGCGAATAAAATAGGTAACGGGCATTTTGCGGGTGCGATCTATACGCACAGACACAATGCCCTCCAAATCGGTTTCAAGTTCTATCCACGCGCCGCGATTTGGTATAACCGTGGAATTATATAACTTTTTACCCGTGGGGTCGATCGTCTCGCCATAATATGCGCCGGGAGAGCGAACGAGTTGACTCACTATAACGCGTTCCGCTCCGTTTATGATAAATGTGCCGGTATCCGTCATAAGCGGAAAATCGCCCATAAAGACCTCTTGCTCTTTTAATTCGCCGGTCTCTTTGTTCATCAATCGCACATTGACCCTTAAGGGCGCGGCGTAAGTAACGTCCCGCTCTTTGCAATCATCAAGGGTGTACTTGGGTTCGCCCAAGGATAAATCCAAAAAGTTCAATTCGAGCGTATTGGTAAAATCCGATATAGGCGATATGTCGCGAAATATTTCCGCCATTCCTTCATCCAAGAACCACTTGTAGGAATTTCTTTGAATGTCAAGAAGATGTGGCATCTCCATGACTTCCTTGATCCTTGCGTAGCTATATCTCGTTCTCTTGCCTACCGGCACAGGATTAAACATGAAACCCCTCACCTTTTATATATAAAAATTTCCATGAATGATAATAAGGACAAAACACCCCACTATTCATCAGTAGCAATTTAGTATATCACAGTCAATATTTTAGTGTCAACGAAGAATATGTAAAAATCACAATTTTTGTGAACGAGAGGAGATAATGTTCATTCGACACGAACCCCCTGTTGCAT
>CAJOQC010000149.1 GCA_905236785.1 uncultured Selenomonadaceae bacterium | reverse complement strand
TTCAGCCAGGAAAATAATTGACCTATGGGCGTTTGCAGGAGTTTTGCGCGGGGTTGGCGAAATATAATCGAAAAATATCTTTTTTGACAATACTCTAAAAACTCACTTTTATACCTCATCCCGTCGGCTACGCCGACACCCTTCTCCAAGAGGAGGGCATCCATCTTGGAGGAAGGTGGCAGCCCGCAGGGCTGACGGAGAGAGTTTTTAGAAGTTTCCTTAAATTAAAATCTAATCTATATGGAAATATTTTTGGGCGGCGCAACAAAAATACGCCCGTAAACACGTATTTTTCATAAAGGGACGTGACTCCATGGAAAAAAACTCCGCCCGCGATATGGCCATGAATATCGCTAAACGGCTTTTAACCGACCATATGCGCGGCAATAGAACATGGTTTAAGTCCCCCTGGCCTGATGAACAGGGGCGCTATTATATAATTCAAAGTCACAAAGTTGACGACGAAACTCTGCCCACCGAATTTCCCAACGGGCAACTTTATTACCGCGAAATCGGCGACGGCTGGGCCATATCGGTGGGATATTGAGGAAAGGAGAAACAATGACCGAACAGGAGAAAATGAACTGTGGCGAATGGTACGACGCAAATTTTGACGCGAATTTAATTGAACTTCGCCGCAAAGCGGAAATTCTCTGCCATGATTTTAATAACGACATACCCGGAAGCAATCGCCAACAGGCAAAACTGGCGGCAATATTGGGCGGCAAAATCCCCGCCGGACTTACAATTCTTGCGCCGGTGTATTTTGACTACGGGGCAAACACAATTTTCGGCGCAGGGACATTTGTAAACCATGGCTGTTATTTTATGGACGGGGCGAAAATAACCGTCGGCGACAATGTATTCATAGGGCCATTTTGCGGCTTTTACACCGCAACGCATCCCCTTAAATTTGCCGAGCGCAATAAAGGCCTTGAAAAGGCGTTGCCGATAACCATCGGCGACAACTGCTGGTTTGGGGCGAATGTGTCCGTTATGCCCGGGGTAACTATAGGTGCGGGTTGCGTCATTGCCGCCGGTTCTGTGGTGACCTCCGACTTGCCGGATAATTCTTTGGCCGCAGGCGTGCCTGCAACAGTGAAAAAAACCATAGAACAATAAAAAATTTTGAGGCGGGTGAAAATCATGAACATACGCGAGCAGACCGAAGCCAAAGAATACGAACTGTTGTCGCCATATGCAGCCAAATCCAAGGAAGCGCGTCGCAAATTCCCCATGGTCGAATGTGATTTTCGCACGAAGTTTCAACGGGATCGCGATAGAATACTTCATTCCAAATGCTTTCGCCGCCTAAAGCACAAAACTCAGGTTTACATCGTGGCCGGCGACCATTACCGCACCCGCATGACCCATTCTCTTGAAGTGGCGCAAATATCCCGCACCATTGCTCGGGGGCTTAGGCTTAACGAGGATTTGACAGAGGCCATAGCATTAGGACATGACGTGGGGCACACGCCTTTTGGTCATGCCGGGGAGGCGGCCATGGAAAAATTGGTGGGGCACTTTGCCCACAACGAGCAAAGCCTTCGCACCGTGGAATTTTTGGAGAACAACGGACAGGGGCTAAATCTCACATTTGAAACCAAAGACGGCATACTCAACCATACGGGGAAAAATCTTCCAAAGACACTTGAAGGGCGTATAGTTCGCACGGCGGACAGAATAGCGTACCTTAGCCACGACTACGACGACAGCTTGCGGGCGGGGCTTCTTAATGCCAATGATTTGCCCAAAGAAGTTGCGGATAATTTCGGCATAAAAACATCGAAGATGATAACCGCCATGGTCAGCGATATGATAACGGCTTCGACGGGCAAGGAGGATATTCTTTTATCGCCAAAAGTAAAGCGCATCATGGGTATATTTCGCGAATTTATGTTTGAGCGGGTCTACCACTCCGACACGTTGGCGCATGAGCGGGAACAGGCAGTATTTGTTCTTAAGGCTCTTTTTGAATATTACATGGAAAACTTTTCCTTGTTGCCGCAAGAATTTATACGTCGTGCCGAAAAATTTGGCCAAAAGCAAACGGTGGTCGATTATGTGGCAGGGCTTACGGACAGTTACGCCGTCGCGCTGTTTTCGCAAATTTTCATGCCCCCCGTAAATTCCCTTACGGTAAATTTACACTGATAACATCTGCTTTTTTCTCTTTCTTTGGTTCTAACTTATAGAAAAACCCCTCCGTCAGCCCTGCGGGTTGCCACATCCCCAAGAGGGGAGGCTTAAAAGCCATCCTCTTGGAGGAGGGTGTCGGCGTAGCCGACGGGAGGAAGTATAAAGCGAGTTTTTAGAGATGCCCTTAAACAAAAAGGAGGCAAATACATGAGAATAATCTCACCGACCTTTGAAATATTAGACTGCGCCGACGAGGAAACAATGCTTAAACGCCTTGAACTTTTCGGCCGGGTCTGCTACAAGAGCGAAGACCGCATCACCAAGGATTCGGCGGCAAAATTTATCGGCATGATATTAAAAAGCGGCCATGAGTCCGTCATTGAACATGAAAAAATTACCGTGCGCCTTGTTTGCGATCGCGGCGTGACCCATGAGTTGGTGCGCCACAGAATAGCCAGCTACAGCCAAGAAAGCACCCGTTATTGCAATTATTCACAAGACAAATTCGGCAACGAAATCACCTTCATAGAGCCGTGTTTTTGGCAAAAAAATTCGGCAAATTACCAAGTTTGGCAGCAAGCCATGGAATTTGCCGAAAAGACATACAACAAACTGATTGAGGATGGCGCAACGCCCCAAGAGGCGCGTTCCGTCCTCCCCAACAGCCTAAAGACGGAAATAGTGGTCACAATGAACCTTCGCGAATGGCGGCATTTCTTTAGACTTCGCGCCGCCAAACGCGCCCATCCGCAAATGCGGGAAATCGCCCTTATGCTCCTACGGGAGTTGCAACGCCGCCTGCCGATAATTTTCGGCGATTTGCCGACGGAGTAATTATCACAAAATAAACTGGGAAAGGTCGCTGCTCTTTACTATCTCGGCAAGTTTGTTGTCAACATATTCCGCGTCGATTTTTACGGTTTTTTCCGTCATGTCCGGCGCGTCAAAGGACACATCCTCCACCAATTTTTCCAACAACGTGTGCAAACGCCGCGCACCTATGTCCTCCGCCTCGTCGTTTACGTCGCAGGCAAGCTGGGCGATGCGACTTATTGCGCTGTCCTCAAAGATTATCTCCAAGCCTTCGATGCCAAGTAACGCTTGGTATTGTTTAATGAGCGCGTTTTGCGGTTCGGTGAGGATTTTTTCAAAATCTTCCTTGCGAAGGGATTTTAACTCCACGCGAATGGGGAAACGCCCTTGAAGCTCCGGGATTAAATCCGACGGTTTGGCCGTGTGGAACGCCCCCGCCGCAATAAAGAGAATATGATCGGTTTTCACCGGACCGTATTTTGTCATGACCGTGGAGCCTTCCACTATGGGCAGTATGTCCCGTTGCACGCCTTCGCGGGAAACGTCCGCGCCGCCGGTGTTGCCCCGAACGGCCACTTTGTCAATTTCGTCCAAAAAGACGATGCCGCTTCTTTCCGCCACATAAACCGCTTGTTCCGCCACTTCGTCCATGTCGATGAGTTTGGCCGCCTCTTCTTGGGCAAAAACTTTCCTGGCCGCACTTACGGTAACTTTGCGTTTTCGGTGACGTTTGGGCATTAAACTCCCGATCATGTCCTGCAGGTTGTCCCCCATGCCCTCAAGGCCGGAGCCGGAGAACATACCCACCATGGGGCGGGCGGCCTCTTCAACGTCAATTTCGATGAGTTCGTTTTCAAGTTCCCCTTTTTTCAGGCGTTTGCGTACCCATTCGCGGCCGGCCTGATACTTGGGTTCGGCGGGCTTGGCTTCGTCTTTTTCGTCGTCGTCCGCGTCGTTGCCGAACAATCTGCCTAAGGGGTTTTTGGATTTTTTCGGTTCGGGGACAAATACGTCAAGTATTCGCTCCTCCGCCAATTCTTCGGCCTTTTCCTTCACTTCGTCCATGCGCTGTTGGCGCACCATGCGCACCGCCGTTTCCGCCAAGTCGCGGACAATGGACTCCACGTCGCGCCCCACATAACCGACTTCCGTAAATTTTGTGGCCTCCACCTTGATAAAGGGGGCTTTTACCAGCTTTGCCAAACGGCGGGCAATTTCCGTTTTGCCCACACCGGTGGAGCCGATCATCAAAATGTTTTTCGGGATAATGTCGTCCTTCATTGTGCCGGTGAGTTGGCGGCTGCGCCAGCGGTTGCGGAGGGCTATGGCCACGGAGCGTTTTGCTTCGTCCTGCCCCACGATAAATTTGTCAAGTTCGGCCACAATCTCTCGCGGCGTTTGCTCGTTCATGCCGATGTTGTCCCATGTATGCGTATCGCTCATTCGTCAAGTTCCTCCACCTTAATGTTATGGTTGGTGTAAATGCAAATATCCGCCGCCAAATTAAGCGCTTCTTCCACTATCTCCGCCGCCGTCATATCCGTATGCTTTGTCATGGCTCGCGCCGCCGACAGGGCGTAGAACCCCCCCGACCCAATGGCCGCTGCGTCGCCGTCCGGCTCAATCACTTCGCCGTTGCCGGAGAGCATCAGCGTAGTTTTGTTGTCAGCAACGATTAAAAGCGCTTCAAGTTTACGCAGTATTCTGTCCGTTCGCCAGTCTTTGGCAAGCTCCACGGCGGCGCGTTGCAAATTGCCGTTATAGGCTTCAAGTTTCGCCTCAAATTTCTCGAACAAAGTAAAAGCGTCCGCCACCGAACCGGCAAACCCCGCCAATACCTTGTCATGGTAGAGCTTTCGCACCTTTTTGGCGTTGGCCTTCATTATCGCCGACTGACCGAAAGTCACCTGCCCGTCCCCGGCTATGGCCGTCTTGCCGTTCTTCCGCACACAACATATCGTTGTCGCATGAAATTGTGTTTCCATGTTTACTCCCATAATTACAGATTTTATCGGAGGAAATGCCCTCCGACACTTTTGGCCGAAGAAAAATCTTTGGCCTTTTTATATTATTGTCATAAATTCGTCCAACGCCGCCAACGCTCTTTTGGCCATGCGTTCCTTCTTTTCCGCTTTTTTTCGCGTTCGTTCCCCTATGGGCGGCAACAAACCGAAAGTTATGTTCATGGGCTGAAAGTTTTTTTCTTCCGCCTCGGTTATGTAGCGGCAAAGCGCACCATGACAGGTTTCGGCGGGAAAAGCGAGGGCAGCCTCACCCCCGGCAACCCGCGCCGCGTTTATGCCGGCCACAAGCCCCGAAGATGCCGACTCCACATATCCTTCCACGCCGGTCATTTGCCCGGCGAAAAAAATATTTTTGTCGCTTTTAATTTGCAGTGTGGGCAAAAGAACCCGCGGCGAATTTATGAAGGTGTTTCGGTGCATTACGCCGTAACGGACAAATTCCGCCTTATTTAGGCCGCCTATCATGGAAAATACCCGCTTTTGTTCGCCCCATTTTAGGTGAGTCTGAAAGCCCACCATGTTATAAAGGGTCGCCGCTCCGTTATCCCGGCGAAGTTGCACCGCCGCAAAGGGTGTCTCCCCCGTGCGCGGGTCTTTTAACCCCACAGGCTTCAACGGGCCAAAGAGCAAGGTGTCCTCCCCGCGTCGCGCCATTTCCTCCACGGGCATACAGCCTTCAAAGAAAATTTCCTTTTCTTCAAAGTTTTTGCGCGGCGCAAGCTCCGCGTTCACCAATTCATGCCAAAAACGGCGATACTCTTCTTCGCTCAGCGGGCAGTTAATGTAGGCAGCTTCGCCCTTGTCGTAGCGGGAGGCCACAAAGGCGCGATCCATGTCGATTGATTCTGCCGTCACAATGGGCGCGGCGGCATCGTAAAAATAAAACCCGTCGCCCCCCGTGAGTTTTTTTATGTCCGCCGCCAAATCCCCGTCGGCCAAAGGCCCTGCGGCCACAATGACAACGGCGTTTTCCTCATGGGGAATTGCCCGTATTTCCTCGCGGATTATTTTTACGTTTTCACATTCCCCTAATTTATTCGTGATAAAACGGGAAAATCCTTCTCTGTCCACCGCCAACGCGCCGCCTGCGGGGACGGCGTTACTGTCGGCGGATAGCATGACAAGGGAATTTAGGCGGCGCATCTCTTCTTTTAGCACCCCCACGGCGTTGGCCAAACC
>CAJOQC010000148.1 GCA_905236785.1 uncultured Selenomonadaceae bacterium | reverse complement strand
CCCAAAATCATGGAAACGAACAGAGTCACAAAGGGAGTAACAATGAGGTCGATGATGTCGGGAACAAAAGTTTTGAGCCATTTTTGCATTTTTGCGCCGAATATACCCAAGATAAGCGCAGGCAAAACCGACCCTTGATAACCGACAACGGGAACATCAAAACCCAAGATATTCATGTAAATGGGCTGCGCCTCGCCGGCCGCAATCGCATACGCGTTCGGAAGTTGCGGCGCAACAAGCATAAGCCCCAAAACGATACCGATAACCGGCGTGCCGCCGAAACGTTGCATGGTTGACCAGCAAACAAGAGCCGGCAAGAAAGCAAAAGCCGTATCCGTCAAAATCTGACTCATGCGAATAAGGTTCGGGGAGAACTCCACGCCCAAGCTTTGGGTTGCTCCGCGCAAACCCATGAAAAGACCTGTTGCCACCAAGACGGGGATAATCGGAACAAACACGTCGCCCAAAGTACGGGAAATCTTTTGTAGGGTAGACATTTGCTCGTAGGCCGCCTCTTTGTTGCTGGAGCCGGCAAGGCTTGCATTGCCCGCCACGAAAACGTCGTACACTTTATCCACAAAGCCGGTTCCCAAAATGATTTGGTACTGGGCGGCGGCAAAAAATTCGCCGCGTACGCCGTCGATTTTTTCTACAGCCTTTTGGTCGATTTTCGATTTGTCGTTGACGATGAGGCGAAGGCGCGTGGCGCAATGTTCCGCGCTTCTCACGTTGCTCATGCCGCCTACGTATTTTTCGATGAGTTTTGCCACACGTTGCTCTTTGGGCAAGTCGGCCAGTTTAGCCTCGTCGGCGGCCACCATTGCCGCTTTATCGTCATTGCCGGCGGCAGGGGCGGCCTCGCCGCCTGCGGCGTTGCCCGCAGCTCCTGCGCCGTCGCCGCCGGAGGATACCTTTTCGCCGCCCATGGTAAACGTAATGTTGCCAAAGTCGGCGGAATTTGTTACGACTACCGGCGTTGTAGTGTCGTAGCCTTCTTCCCTTATGGCGGACTCATCAAATTCCAAAAGCAAGTCGCCCTTTTTCACCTTGTCGCCTTGGTGTTTGTGAGCGGTAAAGTATTTACCGTTCAATTTCACGGTGTCCATGCCGACGTGAACCAAGATTTCCACGCCATCCTCGGATTTTAACCCTACGGCATGATTTGTGCCGAAAAACACGGTTATTTCGCCGTCAAAAGGCGCAATAACCTTGCCTTTAGGCGAACGCACAGCCGCGCCACGCCCCATGGCTCCGCCGGAAAACACCGGATCGTTTGAGTCCTTAAGGTCGATAAGTTCGCCTTCAACAGGACATTGTAAAACGATGTCTTTCATTGTAAGACCTCCTCATTTTGAAAATAAAATAAAAGCATATATTTAGGAGTTTGCTTATAACAGCGCACTCAAAAATATCAAAAAGAACGTCAGCTATTATTATACGCCAAATCACGGAACAATGTATAGTCCTTTTGAAAATAAAGTTTTACCGAACCGATAGGTCCGTTTCTGTGCTTGGCGATTATAACTTCCGTTATGTTTTTTTCTTCCGTGTCTTGATTATAATAATCCTCGCGATAAAGGAACATAACTATGTCGGCATCTTGCTCCAAAGAGCCGGATTCTCGTAGGTCGCTTAGCATCGGCCGCTTTACCTGCCGCGCTTCAACGCTGCGGGAAAGTTGCGAAAGAGCGATAACCGGCACTTGCAATTCCCGCGCCAAGGATTTTAACGAACGGGATATTTCGGAAATTTCATTTTGACGATTGTCCCCTGATTTATTGCCGCGCCCCTGCATAAGTTGCAAGTAGTCGATGATGATAAGGTCAAGATTGCCTTTGTTCTTCAGCCTCCTTGCCTTGGCGCGCATTTCCCCCACGGTGATGCCCGGCGTATCGTCTATATAAACCGGGTACCGGCTCAATTTATCGACGGAAGTTATAAGCTCGTTCCACTCGTCGTCGCTCAATTTGCCGTTGCGCAGAACCTGCGAATCAATTTTACTTTCGGCGCACAACATTCTTTGCACAAGCTGTTCCTTGGACATTTCAAGGGAGAAGAACGCCACAGCCTTGCCCTTGGCGGCCGCATTGGTGGCAATGTTTAGGGTAAAGGCTGTTTTGCCCATGGATGGGCGCGCCGCCACCAAGATTAAATCAGACTTTTGCAGCCCCGACGTAAGCTCGTCAAGATCGCGAAAACCCGTTGACAACCCCGTGATTAAATCGGGAGAATCATAAAGTTTTTCAATGTTGCCAAAGGCTATCATCAACGATTCTTTCATGGTGGAAAAATCCGCCGCGCCCCTTTTTAGGGCAACGCCCAAAATTCTTCGTTCTGCATCGTCAACTATAAAATCGGCATCGCTTGCCTCCTCGTAGGCAGAAGCGGCAATATCCGTGGCCGCATCGATAAGGCGACGAAGAAGGGACTTTTCGCGAACTATCTTGGCGTGATATTCGATGTTGGCGGCCGTGGGCACCATGTGATCCAAGGCGGACATATAGGAAATGCCGATGCTTTCAAGCAAACCTTTTTTTTGCAGTCGGTCGCTTAAAGTGATCAAATCCACCTGTTCGTTATCGTAGAAAAGATCACGCATGGCCAAAAAAATTTGTCGGTGGCTCTCCCGATAGAAGTCATCGCTGACAAGTATGTCGTCGGCCGTGGATATAGCCTGCCTGCTTAGGAGCATTGCGCCCAAAACCGCCTGCTCCGCCTCAATGTTTTGCGGCGGAACGCGATCGCCGACGGTTTTATTTCTGTTGTTGTCGTTGTTAAAGGATTTTGATTCTTGATTTATATCAGTCGCCGTCATCTTCGCCCTGATGCTCCTTCGGACTTTCGCCGTATTCGCCGATTTCTTTGTTTAACGAAACAACAGTTTCGGTTGGGTGAGTGTCTTCGGTTTTAACATAATTGGCAGTTTCGTCCTTTTCGATTGTTTCTTCCGCTACGGCGTTTTTATCGCTGTCATGTTCGTCGGCAAAAATGTATCCGAAGGCTTCTTCGGCGGTTTCTACGGCGTGTATATTTAACCCCAAATGACCCTTTGGAATATCCTTGTCGTTTTCTTTTGGGATAATAAGAGTTTTTATCCCGGCCTGTTTTGCTCCGTAGGCTTTTTCAAAAACGCCGCCCACGGGGCGCACCAACCCGTTTAAGGAAATTTCCCCGGTCACCGCCACGTCTTGACGAATTTTCTTGCCGGTTATCGCGCTCACTATCACGGACAAAATCGCCGTTCCCGCGCTGGGGCCGTCAATGTTGCCGCCGCCTATGACGTTTATGTGTATGTCATAGTCGGCGATGTCCTCCCCGGTTATTCGACGCAGAACCGATGCCGCGTTAAACACGGAATCCTTGGCCATGCTCCCGGCAGTTTCATTGAAGCGCACGCGCCCCTCGCCCTTTTTCTTTGCGAGGAAGGCCACCGCCTCAATCTCAATGACCGAACCGATAAACCCCGATACTCCAAGGCCGAATATTCGCCCTTGCCGCGCCGTGTCCGAGGCTTTTTTGGTGGCAAACTGAAAAAGCCTGCTCACCTGCGCCACTTCGTAAATTTCCTTTTTGCCCACCATGACGTTTTCGTCGCCGCGCTCAAGGGCAAGGCTGTAGGCATCCGCCAAAATGTTTATGGCCTTTCGTCCCTCTATGGTATATTCGGCAATAAGTTCCTTTACTCCTGTTTCAAGAGTTGCCCCCAATTTTTTCGCCGCGTTTTCCACAATTTCCTCAATGTGTTTTGGGGTCAAGGGTTCAAAATAAATTTCCGCGCAACGGGAGCGAAGGGCGGGGTTAATGTGGCTCGCGCTTCTCGTGGTTGCGCCTATAAGCACAAAATCAGCTGGCGCGCCTTCGTCGAAAAGTTTTTTGATATAAGGCGGCGTTCGCTCGTCGGTAGGGTCATAATAGGCGGATTCAAAAAACGCCCGTTTATCCTCCAAAACTTTCAGCAATTTGTTTTGGAGCATCTCATCCATTTCGCCGATTTCGTCGATAAAAAGAACGCCGCCATGGGCATCCGTCACCAAACCCGGTTTTGGTTCGGGGACGCCGCTGTCCGCCAAACTTTTTTGCGCCCCTTGGTAAATCGGGTCATGCACCGAGCCTAAGAGAGGATTTGTCATGTCCCGCGGATCCCAACGCAAAGTTGTTCCGTCGGTTTCCACAAAGGGCGCGTCGTCGGCAAAGGGGGATGCCGCTTTTTTCTTGGCAACCTCCAGCACAAGCCGCGCCGCCGTGGTTTTGCCCACCCCGGGAGGGCCGTACAGCAACAAGTGTTGGGGGTATGGCGAGCTTAACTTCGCCGTCAAAGACTTAACCGCCCGCTCCTGCCCCACGATTTCCGTCAGGGTTTGTGGACGCAAAAGCTCCATTACCGATTGGGTCAGTTTGATTTTTTCAAGTTCTTCCAGTTTTTCTCGTTTTTTCTTTTCATGCGCCGTTTCGATATTGGGTTTTTCTTCCTTCAGTATCTGCAAGCGCATATCCTTTACATAATCGTCATGCTCTTTTTCAAGTTTCTCGTTCAGCTTGCGCTCAATCTTGTCCTCAACGGAACGTCGCGCCATAATATCCGCCAGACGCTCCGAAAGTTCCGCCAAGATTGGAGGAATTTCTTTGTCCTTAGGCACTCGATCGATGGTGGGGTTTTCTTCCAAAATACGAATGAGGGCAAGAACCCTTTCGCCGCGGTTGCCGGAGCGAATATACTTTAACGCCTCCATTTTCCCGGCTTGAATGACGAGCTTATCCGCCCCCATTATGTCAACCAAGACGGAATAGAGGGCGGCAATTTCCCTATCGAGCAAATCCTGTTCTTGGTTCTTGGCGCGATTGTTTTTCCCAAAAAGTCCAAGGAAATTTTGCCAAATTCCCATTATTTTTTCACCACGGTGAATTTAATAACGCTTGTAACCTGCGGGTGAACTTTGATAACCGCCTCATATTCGCCTTCGCCCGTAACTTCGCCTTTAATGGCGATTTTTTTCTTATCGACGGTTACATTCTCCTTTTCTAAGGCTTCGGCTATGGTCTGCCCCGTCACCTTGCCGAAAAGTTTGCCGTTGTCGCCCACATTGACGGGTATTGTAAGGGCGAGTTTTTCTAATTGCGCCGCCAAAAGCCGCGCTTCGTCCGCATCCTGTTGTTTCTTTCGCGCCGCCGAAGCCGCTTTTTCTCCCGCTGCATTAAGATTTGCTTTCGTTGCAGGTTCTGCCAATTTGCGCGGCAAAAGAAAATTTCTGCCGTAGCCCTCCGACACTTCCACAACTTCGCCTTTTTTACCGAGTTTTGCCACATCTTCGTTCAGTATAACTTTCATGTCGATAATCTCCTTACGCCTTTGTTTTTGCCTGCGCATCGTCTGCGTCGGTTTCCTCAATGTATTTCCGCGCCGTTTCTATAACCTGCTTCTTTATGCTCTCAAGATTGTTGCTTTTTATCTGCGCTCCCGCCACGTTTTGGTGGCCGCCGCCGCCGAAAGTTTCCATTATCACCTGCACATTAAGTTCACCCGCCGAACGTGCGCTAAGACCTATGGTGTTATCGTTCAACTTAAAGCAAACGATGCTCATGCGGGTGTTTTCAATTCGCAAGAAGGAATCGGCGGCTTGAGCTGCGATAACTTGAATATTCGGCACATTCTCGGGGCAAACGCTGACCACCAAGCCCCCTTCGTAATACTCAGAATTTGCTTGGGTTTTGGCAAGGGCAACCGCCGTTTCGTAGTCGGAACGGAAAAGATGCCGCACCACCACGGGGTCTGCGCCGTTTCGCCGCAAAAATGCCGCCGCGTCGAAGGTACGAACCCCCGTTTGCACAGCAAAATTTTTTGTGTCAACCACAATGCCCGAATAAAGAGCCGTAGCGTCAAGGCGGGAAATTTCCATATTTTCGCCGTCGCCGGCAAAATAGCCCAAAATCTCGGTGACAAGTTCCGACGTGCTTGATGCCGACGGCTCAATATACACCAAAAAAGGATTTCTTATCGAAGTTTCGCTGCGACGGTGATGATCGATTACAATAACCCGCTTTACGCGGTTTAGAAGCGCGGGGCAAGCCACCAAGCGGGGAATATGGGTGTCAACCACAAAAAGAAGCGGGTTTAGGGAAGTCCCCGTGCCAATGTTGTCGCCGCGCATCAACAAATCCTTGTAGTCAGCCTTATCGTTTAGCAAGGTTATCAGCTTGTCGATACCTTCGTTTAGGTCGCTTAACACAATGTGAGTTTCTTTGTCGAGAAATTTTGCCATTCGCGCCACGCCGATGGCCGCGCCGAAACAGTCAAAATCTTCATTTAGATGCCCCATTATAAAAATCTCGTCCGCGCCTTCCATAACTTCCCGTATGGCGTGAGCCACCACTCGCGCTTTTACTCGCGTGTGTTTTTCCACGGCTTGGGTGCGGCCGCCGAAAAATTGCGTCTTGCCCCCCAACAAGACCGCCGCTTGATCGCCGCCTCTGCCCAAGGCCAAGTCAAGCTCCGCCTGCGCCTCGCTGCCTAATTTTGCCATGGTCTGCCTGTCCGCCACCGATACGCCGATTGAAAGAGTAACAGGTATTTTGTTGGTGCTGTTTATCGCCCGAATTTTGTCTAAAATGTCAAACTTCGAGCGAATGGCCGTGTCAAGAGAATTTCTCGTCAAAATAACGACATAAAGATCATCGGTTACGCGGCGGAAAAAGCCCGAAAGATTCTTCAGCCACTCGTCAATCTGTTTGTTGACCGCCAAGAGGAGGGTTGTTCTGTCCGTTTCGTTAAGCCCCTGCATCACTTCGTCGTAATTGTCGATTTGCAAATATAAAAGGGATGTACGGCTTAACATATACTCGTTTTTAAGTTGCTCGAAGGCGGACACGTCCTCAATGTACAAAGACAAAAGCTCGCTGTCTTTCTGCGGGGCTTTTATGGGTACATGGCGCACCTTGTAAAACCGTTCTTCGGCGGAAAAAACATACTCGCCTTCCATGCCCCACACAGCATCAACCACAAGCCCCGGCCAAACCTCCGTGGCCACCCGGTCTTGCCCCGGATTCGCCCCCATTACGTCAACCACCCGTTCGTTTGTCCATTCGATGCGTCCGTCCTGGTTGACGATTATAATTGCCTGGGGCAAGTTGCCCACGGCGTAACTCATCATTTGAGATATGCTGCCGATAACACTCTTGCAGTACCGCTCAAAACGCTTGCTCCTGTCGCGGCAACGCTCCCGGGCAAAGGATGCCAAACACACCCACAACACCAAGGAAATGGCGGCAATGTAGGAATTATAAAAGGAAAGCATTGCGATAATCGCCAACATTACCGCAAGATGCACCGTAAGATCAACCCATGCCGACAAATTTGCGGGCAGGCGATCCTTTTCTTTTTTCATCTCCCGGTTCCTCCGCCAAAACGCCGCCGGTAGTCAAAGAACATATCAAACAACCCGGTAAAGGACAAAACCTGAGTTAAAATTCCGCTCAACAATATAACCAAAGTGATTAACACCAGCCAAAACGTCCCCAAATTAAATCTGTCGGCAACGTAATATACAAGGCTAAACCCTTGCAAAAGCCCGGCAAACACCGTCAGCATATAGCAGTTGAGGGATGCTTGGTAAAGAGATGCGATTTCGCGGGTCGTTCCCCAATAAAGCCCTATAAGGGAAAAAGCGAAAAGATAGAGAAAAAATATGGGAAGCCGCCACTCGATAAACGGCGGCAACGTCGGCGCAAAATGCCCCAAACGTTTCATTACTCTGCCCGCCACCACATAATTCACCGTGGTGTCAACCGCCCCCATAAGCACAATGACAAGAGGCATCAAAAGAGAGAACATTTTTACCGATTCGTCCATATCTTCCTTCGTGGCGTTTAACGCGGCTTCGTCCGCGCCAAGCCCCGAATAAATGCTAAAGGTCATGTCAAATGACTCCTTTAGCGCATCTACGGACATGGAAAGGGGGTTTAAGCCCGTGACGGCAAGGACAATCATAAGGGACATGATTTTTGCCGCCACCGAAGATGCCATGGTAATGCCCAAGGTTTTCGCGCCGCCGTATTCCCTTTGAAAGCAAACGCCCAAAACTATCCCCGGCAAACCGAAGGACAGCACCATGCGAAGAGACAAAAGCGGCTCAATCAGCATGGCCATGATAAGCCCCGACACCAAGAGCGCCATAATACCCTGCCTAAGCCCATGGCGCACCGTAAGCACAACAATGGGAAGCGCCCAAACAAGGGAGGCCAACATACCGATTACCGGTATATACACCGCAATCATGGCCATAACGACGGTAAGCGCGGCCAAAAGCGCGCTTTCCGTCAGCGGTGTAAGACCATGTCTTTGAGTTTTAGTTATCATCAAGGAGCATTTCTACCTTTCTGGTTATTAACTTTGTTCGCTAAT
>CAJOQC010000147.1 GCA_905236785.1 uncultured Selenomonadaceae bacterium | reverse complement strand
GGCGGCATTTTTATACTCACGAAAGAAAAATTGGTTATTGACAAAAAAAAAATATTATCGTATACTCATATCGTTTTAGTATGTTTTGTTACTACGGAGGGAAAAATTATGAGCGAGAACAAGAAATATAAATTTGAAACATTACAGCTTCATGTCGGGCAGGAAAACGCCGACCCCACAACGGACTCCCGCGCTGTGCCGATTTATCAGACTACGTCTTACGTTTTTCACAACTGTCAGCACGCTGCCGACCGTTTTGCTCTAAAGGATGCGGGCAACATTTACGGTCGTCTGACCAATCCGACTCAAGAAATTTTTGAAAATCGAATTGCCGCTTTGGAAGGCGGCGTTGCGGCTTTGGCTACGGCTTCCGGCGCAGCGGCGATAACTTATGCGCTTCAGGCTCTTGCCCACAGCGGTGAGCATATTGTCGCTTCTACCACAATTTACGGCGGCACATATAATCTTTTGGAACACACATTCCCGGATTACGGCATCACCGCGACTTTTGTCAACGCCGCCCAAGGTGTAGATGTATTTGAAAAAGCCATAAAGGACAACACTCGTGCAATTTTCATAGAAAGCATAGGAAACCCTAATGCCGACCTTATTGATATAGCAGCCGTAGCGGAAATTGCTCATCGTCACAACATTCCGCTGGTTGTTGACAATACTTTTGCAACACCGTATCTTGTTCGTCCTTTTGAGTACGGCGCGGATATTGTTGTTCATTCGGCTACAAAGTTTATCGGCGGCCATGGCACGACCCTTGGGGGCATCATAGTGGACGGCGGTGTATTTGACTGGGCGGCTTCGGGGAAATTTCCCCATTTGTCGGAACCTAACCCAAGTTATCATGGCGTAAGTTTTGCCAAAGATGTGGGCGCGGCGGCTTTTGTTACTTACATTCGCGCCATTTTGCTCCGCGATATGGGGGCGGCGATTTCTCCTTTTAACGCCTTTTTGCTTTTGCAGGGTACGGAAACTTTGTCGTTGCGAGTCGAAAGGCATGTTGAAAACGCCCTGAAAGTCGTTGAATATTTGGCTAAAAATACTAAGGTGGAAAAGATAAATCATCCCTCTTTGACTAATCATGCCGACCACGAACTTTACAAAAAATATTTTCCCAACGGCGGCGTTTCCATTTTTACCTTCGAGATAAAAGGCGGCGCGGAAGCGGCGAAGAAATTTATCGACAAATTAAAAATTTTCTCTCTTTTGGCCAACGTGGCGGACGTTAAGTCTCTCGTCATTCACCCTGCCAGCACCACTCATTCTCAAATGAATGAAGAAGAATTGGCCGCATCCGGCATAACCCCCGCCACAATTCGCCTTTCCGTCGGCACTGAGCATATAGATGATATTATCGACGATTTGGCGCAAGCCTTTGCAGATCTTTGAGATGATGTTCCGTAAAAATTGTATTTTTTACGGTGAGTAGTATGAATTGATTTGCAACCACTGACGCAAAAAAGCCGCGAAGGGAAACCTTCGCGGCTTTTTTTTAGAATTTTATTTCGCACTCAAAAAGCCTGTTCCATGGGTAATCAAGGCTTAAATTTTCGGTAGAAAGCCATGGTGGCAAGGTAAGATTTTTCTTTGTAAACTCCTTTAGTTTCTCTGTGCCAAAAGCGGCAGCCGCCGGTCGTTTGCTGTTTAGCGCCCCGCTTTGGGGGTCGTGTTCCCCCGGCAACGAATCTAAAGCCGCCAACACTTCTTGGCGAACATTGGCCTGATAGCCCCATTCGTCAAGATAGCGAATGAGCATAAGTTCATCGCTTGCTTGGCGTGTCATGTCCTTTAGCAATAACCCTGTGCCGATTAAAAAACCGGTGGTGTTCGTTGCCGTGTTCCAGCCGCCGTAAGCTCGCACGCTAAAGAGTAAATTTTCCTTTCGCATGGCTTCCATAAGGGCGTTGTCTGCGCCGTTGCCGAAGGAGATGTCCGCTACGCCCACATTATAGCCTTTGTCGGCAAAATCTTTCACTCTTTTTACAAAAGGCTCGATACCGCGGCGCATTTTTATGGTGTTAATTGGCCAATTCGCCTCGGAAGTTTTGCCGTTGGGGTTTGTAAAGACTGCCATAACAAAATCCGCTCGCTCCGGCGTGGGGATTTGCAAGCCGCCAGCCGCCGTTATTGCGCCGTCGATGTCGTTGCCCACCGTGTCGTTGCAATAAGTGGGGATTGTATTGCGCCCTTTGCCTATGTTGTAGGCCGTATATATAAAAGGAATTTCGCGTTTGTTATCGTTGATGGCGCGGCAGAGCATTATCATGCCGAGTTCGTCCGCGCCGGATAACACTTCAAAGCGGGTTTTGCCGACATTTTTTCCGTAGTCGCGCAGATGGCGGCTCTCATAGTGAGTTCTTGAGTACATTGCGCCGTCGTCGCAGCCTAAGAGCAGGAAGTTAAAAACATTGTTGGCGGTAAGGTCTGTTAAAGCGCGGTTGGCGTTTTCGTTTATTATGTGTCGCGCTTCCCACGCTTCCATTACGTCCGACGGGATTTCCTTTTGCAGTTTGGCAAATTCGCGGCGTTCTTTTTTGCCGGCGATGCCCATGTCAATCTTATCCTGCAAAGCGGTGTAGCGATAAATACTCATGGCGTACCGCTGGTAATACTCCGGCTCCATGCCCTTGTCCGAATGGTGGGGCGAAATCAGCGTTCGCATGATTGTGCCGAAGCCGTAGACAGGCAAACGGGGGAAAGCGGCGTGGAAATTTTGAAAATTTTCGACGCGTTTTGAAACTTCTTCGGCCGTAAGTTCATGTTTGCGGGAATCAACCAAACTGCCGTACAACATGGCATCGGTGGACACAACCGCAGCCTCCGCGCTGTAAGCGTTTTCGTTTAGCCATTTCCACAGCCCCGTCGGGTCGCCGCTTTTGGTACTGCCGCCGCCCAAGAGTTCGTTTGGCGGAATAATTGCCTCGTAGCCCGCTTTTCTTATGACTTCGGCGGATTCGTCGCAGGTAATGGGGCGATTGTCCAAGGGAATGTAAATGATTTTTTTCGCTGCCTGTGTAACATTTGCGTTTAGTGCGAACAGGCAAATGCTAAAAGCTACCGCTGCGATTTTTTTGCAAATATCCATAAGTATTTCCTCATTGTTTGCGTACAATTTCCGCCACTGTTTCCACATGTACCGTGCGGGGAAACATATCGACAGGTTGCGCCCGACGCAGGAAGTAACCCTTTTCCCGCAAAATTGCCACATCACGCGCCAACGTGGCGGGGTTACAGGATACATAAATTATTTTTAAGGGGTTCATGCCGACGGCCGCCGTCAAAACCTCCGGCGCACATCCCGCCCGCGGCGGATCGAGAACTATAACGTCGGCAATAAAGCCATCCTTATAAAGAGCGGGCATTATCTTAGCGGCATCGCCGGTCATAAATTCCGCATTTTTCACGCCGTTTTCCCGAGCATTTTTCTCTGCATCGTATATGGCTTGCGGCACAATTTCGATGCCCACCACTCTTCGCGCTTGTTGGGCAAGGAAAAGGGAGATAGTGCCTGTGCCGCAATAGGCATCAATCACTGTTTCCTTTTTGGTGAGGGAGGCAAACTCTGCCGCTTTTTCGTAGAGCTTGGCGGCTTGGTCGTTGTTTACCTGAAAAAAAGACCGCGCCGAAATATTAAAGCGTAATTTGCCTATTTTGTCGGCGATGGTTTCCTTGCCCCAAAGAACTTTGGTGTCGCGTCCCAATATCACGTTATTGTGATAATGTTGTATGTTTTGCTGGATACTGACCAAATCTTTGACGCGGGTAAGCAATTCTTTTACAAAGGTTTTTTCCTTGGGGAGAACCTCAGTGTTGGTGACAAGAATCGCCATAAGCTCGCCTTTGGCGGTTTCGCGCCCGCATACATGGCGAAGCACGCCTTTATGCTTATTCTCATCGTAAATGCTTATGCCGAGATTGTGAGCCACTTCCCGCACCGCTGCCACAATTTTGTTGTTGCCTCGTTTTTCGATGAGGCAGTCGGTTACGTTTACTATTTCATGAGTGCCTTTGGCGTAGCAACCGACTACCACCGCACCGTTTTTTTTCCCCACGGGGAACTGAACTTTATTGCGATAGTGATACGGCTCGCCGCCCATTACGTCCTCCACGGCAGGGTTCTTTTCGCCGCCTATACGTTTTAGCGCATCGATAACAATTTGTTTTTTGGCGGCAAGCTCCGCTTTATAGGCAATGTGCCGCAGTTGACAGCCGCCGCAACGATAATATACGGGGCAGTCGCTGTCTACGCGGTCGGGGCTTCTTTCGATTATCTTTATAAGTCGCGCCGCCGCATAATTTTTTTTAATTTCGCCGATTTTGGCATCGACGGTTTCCCCCGGCAGGGCAAAGGGGACAAACACGGCAAAGCCTTCGTAACGAGCCACGCCTTCGCCGCCGCTGCCCAGGGCGGTAATTTTAAGGCGCACAACGTCGCCTGTTTTTATAGGTATGTTTTCGTTCATTACTGTTCCACAAACTCAACCTTATTCAGCAATTCATTAGGATGCACCAAAACTGTTTTCGCGCCCGTTTCCCAAAGTTCTTTTTGGGGGCGAAATCCCCACGCCACGCCCACCGGCAAAACTTCGGCGTTTACGGCCGTTTTCATGTCCGTACCCGAATCCCCAAAGTATGCTGTTTCGGCGGGAGTTACACCAAAATCGGCGATTATTTTAAGAAGGTTCGTGGGGTCAGGCTTGCGCTTTAACCCTTTCTTGTCGCCGACTATCGCCGAAAATGTGTTCGGCGGGAAAAGTTTTTCGGCAACTTTTACCGCCGCATCATGGGGCTTGTTGGTGCAAATCGCAAGTTTCACGCCGCGAGATTTCAGGGTGTCAAGCATTTCTAAAATGCCGTCGTAGGGCTTGGTCTTATCCAGAAGATGCCCATTAAGGTAACATTTAATATAGCGGGCTGTCGCTTCGTCAATAAGCGCAGTGTTTTCTCGTTCTTTGGCGGGCAGGGATCGCTCCATAAGTTTTCTCGCGCCGTTGCCCACGAAATTTCGATATTCCTCCAAAGTATGCTCCAAGAAATTGAAGGAACGCATTACTTCGTTGGCGGAAGCAGCCAAGTCCGCGAGGGAATCTATAAGTGTGCCGTCCATGTCAAAGACAGCGGCTTTATACGTCCTGTTCATGATTTACCCCTCAAGGTTTTTGGCCAACAGTTCGTTGACCATTTGAGGATTGGCTTTGCCTTTTGAGGCTTTCATGACTTGCCCCACCAGTGCGCCTATGGCTTTTTTGTTGCCGCTTTTGTAGTCGGCGACGGCCTTTTCGTTCTTGGCGATAACTTCCTTCACAATGGCCTCGATGGCTGCTGTGTCGGTTATTTGTACAAGACCCAAGTCTTTAACGATTTTTTCCGGCGGGTCGGGGTTCTTCCACATTTCGGCGAAAACCTTCTTGCCGATTTTGGAGGAAATAGTTCCTTTTTCGATAAGTTTTATCATTTCGCCCAGACGTTTTGCATCAACAGGGGAATTTTCGATTGTGATTCCGTCGGCGTTTAGGTTTTTGGCTAAGTCGCCCATTATCCAGTTGGCGGCAAGTTTTGCATCTGCGCCTTCTTTCACCGTCGCGTCAAAATACTCGGCGGATTGACGGGAGCTTGTGATGACTCCTGCATCGTAAGCGGACAGTCCCAACTCATTTTGCAAACGCGCCGCCGCCGCATCCGGCAGTTCTGGCAGAGATTTTCGATAATTTTCAATTTCTTCGTCGGTGGTTATTATGGGTGGCAAATCCGGCTCGGGCATATAACGGTAATCATGAGCATCCTCTTTGCTTCGCATTGAAAGGGTAACGCCTCGTTCGGGGTCAAATGTGCGGGTTTCTTGCACAATTACGCCGCCATCATCAAGAACCTCCGCCTGACGTTCTATTTCGTAGTTGATGGCATCCTCAAGTGCCTTAAAGGAGTTGATGTTCTTCATCTCCGTGCGTGTCCCAAGTTCCTTTTGACCTACGGGGCGCAAGGATACGTTGATGTCAGCGCGAAGATTTCCTTCTTCCATGTGGCAATTTGAAACGTCGATGTACTCTAAAATTGCCTTGATTTTTTCCATATAGGCACGAGCTTCCGCTGCGCTTCGCATATCAGGCTCGGAAACAATTTCGATAAGCGGAACGCCGGTTCGGTTATAGTCTACGTTTGATGCCGCCGAGTCTTTTATGGTTGCGCCGGAGTGGACAAGCTTTCCGGCGTCCTCTTCCATGTGTATGCGAGTTAAGCGAATGGTTTTCTTTTGCCCGTCAACGTCGATTTCCACCGCGCCATGCTCGGCAATAGGCAAATCGTATTGGGAAGTTTGCCAATTCTTCGGCAAATCCGGGTAATAATAATTTTTGCGATCGAATTTGCTGTATTTGTTTATGGTGCAACCCGTTGCCAAGCCTGCCTTTATGGCAAACTCAACCACTTTTTTGTTCACTGCGGGCAAAACACCCGGAAGCCCCAGACACACGGGGCAAACGTGGGTGTTTTGTTCCGCGCCGAAGGTGGTTTTGCAACCGCAGAAAATTTTTGTATCCGTCTTTAATTCGCTGTGTATTTCAAGACCGATAACCGCCTCGTATTTCATTTCGCACCTCCCGGCAATTCCCATTTGATGCCGCTTTCCTGTTCATAGGCAAACGCCGTCCGCAAAATTGTTTCTTCGTCCAAGGGGCGACCGATAAACTGCACACCGACGGGTAAATTGTTTCCGTCGCGGCCGCAGGGAACGGAAATTCCCGGCAGCCCCGCAAGGTTCAAAGGAACGGTGCAAACGTCCTGCAAATACATTTTTAATGGGTCGCCGACCATTTCGCCAATCTTAAAGGCCGCAGTGGGGGCGGTGGGAGCCAAAATCACGTCCACGGACTTAAAGGCTTCGTCGTAGTCTTGCTTTACGAGCGTGCGAACCTTCAACGCTTTTAGATAATAGGCATCGTAATAACCCGCTGACAGAGCGTAATTGCCTATTAAAATTCTCCGTTTTACTTCCGCGCCGAATTTTTCCGTTCGGGTGTTGGTCATCATTTCGGGAACGTCTTTTCCCGCCACTCGCGCTCCGTAGCTAACGCCGTCGTAACGCTCTAAATTGGTTGCCGCTTCGGCCGGGGCGATAAGATAATAGGAAGCAACGGCGTATTCAGTATGGGGCAGGGAAATTTCCGTAATCGTTGCGCCCTTTTGCGCCAAAAGATCTGCCGCCGATTTTACCGCCGCGCCTGTCTTTTCGTCAAGACCCGCGCCGAAATACTCTTTGGGCAAACCTATTTTTAGCCCTGTTACGTCGTTTTTCAGAGCGGCGGTAAAATCAGGGACTTTCACTCGCGCCGAAGTGGAGTCCATTTCGTCCACGCCGGAAATTATGTTCAGCAAATTTGCCGCATCCGTCACATCACGGGTCAATGGGCCGATTTGGTCGAGGGAAGAAGCGTAGGCCACCAAGCCGTAACGGGATACGCGTCCGTAAGTCGGTTTTAACCCCACAACGCCGCAAAAGGAGGCGGGCTGACGGATAGAACCGCCGGTGTCGCTACCAAGGGCGCAAATTGCTTCGCCTGCGGCCACCGCTGCCGCGCTGCCGCCGCTACTGCCGCCCGGCACACGGCTGGTATCTTGGGGGTTGCGGGTTACTTTGTAGGCCGAATGTTCCGTAGAGCCGCCCATGGCAAATTCGTCCATATTGGTTTTACCAAGCACCACCGGGTTTTGGGAGTTAAGTTTGGCAATTACTGTCGCGTCGTAGGGCGGCACGAAGTTTTCCAATATTTTACTGCCGCAGGTGGTTTTTAACCCTTTGGTGCATATATTGTCCTTTATGCCGATGGGGATACCCGTTAAAAAGGCAATGTCGCCCGATGCAATTTTTTCGTCGGCGGCTTTGGCCTCTTTCAAGGCGTTTTCCCGATTAACGGTGATATATGCGCCGATTGTTTCTTCGGTTTTGTCAATCTGGGCAAAAACTTCGTCGGTTAATTCCGTCGCGCTGATTTCTTTGCTCTTTAGCATGGCATGGAGTTCGTGTGCCGTTTTGTTTATCAGTTTTGCTGTCATTTTATTCCTCCAAGACCCGGGGTACTCTAAAGTAGCCGTTTTCTTCCTCCGGGGCGTTTTTTAGCGCATCGTCCCTAAATAGAGACGGGCGCGGTTTGTCCTCGCGGAATATGTTTTGCATTGGTATGGCGTAGGTCGTGGGCGGAACATTGTCCGTGTCAACGGCCTTTAAGTTTTCAACATAAGTTATAAACGCATTTAAGTCCTTTAGATACGCTTCTTCTTCGGCTTCGCCGACGGACAGGCGGGAAAGTTTTGCCACCGTGGCAAGATCCTCTTTGGTTACATTCATGTTGTCACCTCAAAAATAAAAGTCACAAATTGGTCTTGATTATAGCACAAAAAAAACGTCT
>CAJOQC010000146.1 GCA_905236785.1 uncultured Selenomonadaceae bacterium | reverse complement strand
CAAAAGAGGAGGCGAAGGGGAAATGGACGATAAAACAAAAGCAATGTTTAGATATAAAGGGAAACATATTCTTTATTTTACCGGCGAGGTTCAACGGGAGGAGGAGAATCCGCCGCCCAAGGAAGAAATAGCAGAAGCGAATGAGACAAAAGAGGAATTAAGCGCGGAGCAAATGAAAATAGTCTTAGGCTCTATGAGCGATAACCGTATTTCTGACAGCGTGAAAGATTTGGTTGCCAAAAACGCCACATGATGACAATATGCCGCAAAAAAACCGTTTCGACAAAGGTCGGAACGGTTTTTTTCAGTGCATCCGCAGTAGGTTCGGCGGGTTATTTTGCCATGAGTTTGGCAAGTTTTGCCGCAAAATCCGTGGGGTTCTCCGGCAATATGCCCTCTATGAGCAAGGCTTGGGTGTATAAAAGGTCGCAATAATCCTTAAAGTCGTCGCTGTCCTTGCCGCCTTCGTGAATTGTTTTTAGGCGGGCGAAGAGTTCATGGTGGGGGTTTATTTCAAGGATGCGCCGCGCCTTAAAGAAATTGGGTGCGCCGTTTTGTTCCATGGCGGCGAAAGTTTGCTCCATGGCAAGGGAAGGGCCGGCTTCGTCCGCCACCAAACATACCGCGCCGGATTTTAGGCGGGCGGAAACTTTGACCTCCGCCACCTTGTCCCCCAAAACTTCCTTGATGTCCTTCATAAGGTCGCCGCTTTCCTTGGCGATTTCTTCCGTTTCCTTTTTCATTTCTTCGGATTCGGCGTCGCCAAGGTTAAGTTCGCCGCGGCTTATGGAATGAAAATGTTTGCCGTCGTATTCGTGGAGGGCTTCAATGGCAAATTCGTCCACCTGGTCGAACATATATAGGACTTCAATGCCCTTTTCCCGCAACAGTTCCATTTGCGGCATTTTCTCAACTGCTTCTTTGTCCTTGGCGGAGGCGTAATAAATGTCTTTTTGGCTTTCGGGCATACGTTCGGTGTATTCCTTCAGCGTGACGAGTTTGCCTTCTTTGGAGGAAGTGTACAGGAGCAAGTCCTTCAGTTTGTCGATTGTCCCCGCGCCGCTGTACATACTGTTATAGATGCCAAACTTAATGGATTTGCCGTATTCGTTCCAGAATTTTTCGTAATCCTCTCGCTTATTCTTTAACTTTCTTTCCAAACTCTTTAGAATGTCTTTTTCAAGTGCTTTGCCGATGGTCTTTAACTCGCGGCTCTGTTGCAAAAGTTCGCGGGAAATGTTAAGCTGCAAATCCGGCGAATCCACCAAGCCTTTCATAAACCGCAGATAATCCGGCAACAAATCTTTGCACTTATCCATGATGAAAACATGGCGGCTGTAGAGGGAAAGCCCCGGCTCGTAGTCGGCGTGGTAAAGGTTAAAGGGGGCTTTGGCGGGTATTGCCAACAAGGCGGTGTATTCAAGTGCGCCTTCAATCTTCGTGTGAAAAACCTCCATGGGGTTGTCCCATTCGTGGAATTGGGTCTTGAAAAATTCGTTGTATTCCTCCGGGGTGATTTCAGATTTATTCTTCGTCCAAAGAGGTTTCATGGAGTTAAGGGTGCGGGTTTCGATTTTCTTTATTTTCTTTGCCCCTTCAATCTCTTTGCCGTTTTCGTCTTTGGGGGTTTCTTCCGTTTCAAAGTCCAGCTTTATGGGGTAGCGAACATAATCGGAGTATTTTTTTATCAAGCGTTGCAGGGTGTAGTTGTCGGTAAAATCCTGCTCCGCGTCGTCGCCGCAAAATTCGTCCTTCAGGGTGATGATTATATCCGTGCCGCGCCCCGTCTTTTCACATTCTTCCACGGTGTAAGAGCCGTCGGCGGCGGATTCCCAGCGGATGGCGGCGGCCTCTCCGGCTTTTTCGGTGATGATTTCAACTTTTTTCGCCACCATAAAGGCGGAGTAGAAGCCAACGCCGAACTGACCGATGAGTTCCTTTTCGTTTACGCCTTCGTTTTCTTCCTTGGCTTTTTGAATTTGCTCCAAAAAGGCTTTTGTGCCGCTCTTGGCGATTGTGCCGATGTTTTCAATCACTTCGGCGCGGTTCATGCCGATGCCGTTGTCGCAAATGGTGAGGGTTTTGTTTACCTTGTCGGGTTTTAGGTAAATGTAATAATCGGTGTCCCCCCCCGTCAGCTCGCTGTCGGTAAGGGCGGCAAAATGCAATTTGTCAATCGCGTCGGAAGCGTTTGAAATAAGCTCCCTAAGAAATATTTCCTTGTTGGTGTAAATGGAGTTAATCATTAAATTCAAGAGTTCGCGGGTTTGCGCTTGAAATTCAAAAGTTTCTTTGGCCATGTTTTTCACCTGTTCACAAAAATTTTCGTCGCGGCGCGTATGCCGCATTATTTTCAACTTTTGGGAGTATAATACAAAAAAGACAAAAAGTCAAATACCCGCCGGATTTCCGTATAAAATCGAGGTTCGTTTGTTGCTGTTTGTGTATGAAGATAATAAAGTCCCCTCAAAGAGGGGGAGGAAGCGGGGAAAATAATGGCAACTTCTAAAAACTTCCACCGTCAGCCCTACGAGCCGCCACCTCCCTTAAAGATGATGCCTAAGGAAGCCTTCTTTGAGGGAGGTGGGTGAGGGTGTCGGCGTGGCCAACGGGAGGAGATATAAAAGTGAGTTTTTAGAAATGCCCCTAATATTCTTTCTTTGTTACTGCTGTACTCCCCTTCCGAGAGAAGCGTTGTTACATCTCCGCCAAAAACGCGCAGTAGCCTTTTTTGGTTTCGTAAATGTCAATTTTGCCGGTGGCTTCCCATGGCGCGTGCATACTAAGCACCGCCACGCCGCTGTCGATAACGTCCATGCCGTAAAGAGCCATGATATACGCTATAGTTCCGCCGCCGCCCAAGTCAACCTTGCCAAGCTCGGAGAACTGATAGTGAACATTGTGCTTGTCAAGGGCGCGGCGCACTTCACCCACAAATTCGGCGTTGGCGTCGCTTGAGCCGCTTTTCCCCCGCGAGCCGGTGAACTTGTTAAACACCATGCCCTTTCCCAAATAGGCCACGTTCTTTTTGTCGTAGCTTGAGGCATAAAGCGCGTCATAGGCGGAGGACACGTCGCTTGAGAGCATTTTGGAGTTAGAGAGGGCGCGGCGAAGTTTAATGTCGCTGTAATCCCCCAAGGCGTTCATAAGCTCGGCCACGGTGTTTTCAAAAAACTGCGAGCGCATACCCGTCGCTCCCACGCTGCCGATTTCCTCTTTGTCCACCAGCAAGCAGCAAAGAGTTTTCTTCGGCTCTTTCGCCTCAAGCATGGCAACAAGGGACGTATAGGCGCAAACGCGGTCGTCTTGCCCGTAGCCTAAAATCATGCTGCGGTCAAAGCCCAAATCGCGAGCCTTCCCCGCAGGAACAAGGGCAATTTCCGCCGACTGAAAATCCTTTTCGTCAATGTCGTATTTGTCTTTGATGAGTTTTAACACGCCCTCTTTGACGCTTTCTTTATCGTCCTTTTTAAGGGGGTAATTGCCCACCAAAATATCGAGGTTTTCCCCTTCAACCACCTTCGTGGCCTTTTTCTCCATTTGCTCCTGCGCCAAGTGAATGAGCAAATCCGTCACGCAGAACACGGGGTCGTTTTCGTCCTCGCCGATAACAATGTCAATCACGCGGCCGTCGGTTTTCACAACCACGCCATGCATGGCCAAGGGGACGGTCACCCATTGATATTTTTTGATGCCGCCGTAGTAATGGGTGTCCAAATAGGCCAAGTCCCCGTCTTCATAAAGGGGATTTTGCTTTAAGTCCAAGCGGCAGGTGTCAACGTGCGCCCCCAAAATTGTCATGCCTTTTTCAAGGGGTTCTGTGCCGATATGGTAGAGCACGGCGGCTTTTTTCATGTTGACGGCGTAAACCTTGTCGCCGGGCGCAAGTTTGCCGCCCTTTTCAACAACGTCGAAAAGATTTTTGTAGCCCGCCGCCTCGGCAAGTTT
>CAJOQC010000145.1 GCA_905236785.1 uncultured Selenomonadaceae bacterium | reverse complement strand
TGTTTCGTATGTATTCGCGCTACGCCCAAAAAGAGGGCTGGCATGTGGAGCTTATGGGCGCGAACGCAACGGAAATCGGTGGTTTTAAGGAAGTTTCTTTTATGGTGGAGGGTTTTGGCGCGTACAGCCGCCTAAAATATGAAAGCGGCGCACATCGAGTGCAACGCGTCCCGGTTACCGAATCCGGCGGCAGGATTCACACATCCGCCGTTACTGTGGCTGTGTTGCCGGAAATTGACGAGGTCGAAGTAAACATAGCTCCCGGTGATTTACGAATTGACACCTACTGCGCCGGCGGCGCGGGAGGGCAATATGTAAACCGCACGGAAACTGCCGTCAGAATAACCCATATTCCCACCGGCATTGTCGCGCAATGCCAAGACGAAAAGTCTCAGCTTAAAAACAAAGAAAAGGCCATGAAAGTCCTGCGGGCGCGAGTGGGCGACAAAGCGCGGCAAGAACAGGGAGAAAAAATTGCCGCCGACAGGAAAAACCAAATCGGTAGCGGCGACAGAAGCGAACGAATAAGGACGTATAATTTCCCCCAAGGCCGGGTGACGGATCATCGTATCGGGCTTACTTTGCACAAACTTCCGGATATATTGGGCGGCGAACTTGACGAACTCATCAACGCTCTTATAACCGCCGATCGCGCCGAAAAATTAAAAAACGGCAATTTGGAGTAATTATGTGGACTGTCGGAAACACACTTAAGTGGACAATAGATTTTTTCAAAAAGAAAGGAATCGAAACTCCGCGCCTTGACGCAGAAATCTTGCTGGCTTTTGTATTAAAAAAGGAACGAATATACCTTTACGTCAATTTTGACCAACCGTTAGAACCGACGGAACTTGCCGCCTATCGGGAATTGGTGAAAAAAAGAGCCGCCCGCCTGTCGGTGGCGCATATTATAGGACGCAAGGAGTTTATGGGGCTTTCGTTTGCGGTAAGCACCGACACACTCGTTCCGCGCCCGGAAACTGAAATTTTGGTGGGAGCGGCCACGGAACGACTTGCAGCCGTTAAAGGCGAAAGTTTTGCCGACATCGGCACCGGCAGCGGTGCAATCGCCGTTTCGGTGTGCCGCTTTTTGCCCAAAGTGCAGGCGGTAGCCACGGATATATCGGAAAATGCGCTAAAAATTGCCGAACAAAATGCTCGGGAACTTGAAACATTTGACCGAACGGAATTTTTTTGCGGCGACCTAACTGAGCCGATAAAGGATCGCAAGTTTACGGCGATATTGTCTAACCCACCGTATATTCCGCAAAGGGACGCGGGCATTTTGCCGCCGGAAGTGCAGGCCGAACCTGCTTGCGCGCTTTTTGGCGGCAATGACGGCTTGGATTTTTATCGACGTTTGGCCGAAGATGCGCCGCTGATGCTAAACGACAAGGGGTTTATCGCCGTGGAGGTAGGCATAAATCAAGCGAGCATTGTGGCGGAATTGTTCAAAAAAAATTCTGCGGTAGGCAAGACAGAGATAATAAAGGATTTGGCGCACATAGAACGGGTGGTTGTGGCATGGAAACAAGAATAATCGCCGCTTGCGATTTTGAAAAAGAAGCAATCGCCGCCGTAAATGTCATAAAAAACGGCGAGGCGATTATTTTTCCTACGGAAACTGTCTATGGCATCGGGGTTGATGGCTTTAACGAAACAGCTTGCCGCAAACTTTACGAATTAAAAAGACGACCGCTTGACAAACCCGTGACGGAACATATTGCCGACATGGCAGGATTTTATGCAGTTGCGGGCGAAATAAACGATATGACGAAAAAACTTGCCGCCGCTTTTATGCCCGGACCTATTACGCTGATTGTTAAAAAAAGTTGTCGTGTGCCAACGGTCATAACCGGCGGCAGTGATACGGTTGGCGTAAGAATGCCCGACAATTTGACGGCGCAAATGCTCATAAAAGCGGCTGGCGTGCCTTTGGCCGCTTCAAGTGCCAACATTGCCGGCAAAGAACCGCCCGCCACAGCGGAGAAGAGCTTGTCATATTATGCAGGCAGTGTTCCCTTTGTCATAGACGGCGGGAAAACCCTCTACGAACAGTCCTCAACGGTGGTTGATTGTACGGGGATAGAGCCTAAAATAATTCGCAATGGAGCTATTACCGAATCAATGATACTGGCGGTTTTGGCGGGAACTACAGAAAGAAGTGACGGAAATGAACGATGAGAAAAAAAAGGGCAACAATAAAGGAAACGGCGTGGGCGGCGAAGATGAGACAAAGTTGCCGAAAATCGTCGATTTTCCGGGCAACGTAGGCGACAAAACTTTTCGATCAAAGAAAAAGGAGACGCAAATAAAGCAATGGAGCGAAGAAGTAGAAGATTTTCTGGAAAAAATATTTAACGACAACAACGGACATATTGATTTAGGAATTTCCGGCGACTATGATGACGAGACCTTTGGCGAAATAAGAGATGCCATTGAAAACGAACTGGAGTATATAGAGTGGCAAAACCAAAGAAAATATGCGGCGATTGCGAAAAAAAAGCCGACAAAACTTGCGGATTATCTTAACGTGTTGTACACCAAGGATGAACTCTTGGATCTTGCCATGGTTAAGGGTATACGCGACGTAAGAAGACAGGATCGAAAAGCGTTTATTGCCGATGTCATTGCCAAGAGGATGTTGACTTACTTCCGTATTGTGTCCTACTTACTCTGGACAACGCCGGAGGAGGCGGAGACTTTGCGGCTTATTGCTGATTCTGCGGACGGCTATTCGCCCGATTTGGAATTTGACGATATGCCCCATGCCTTCATCGCAGGACACTATGTTTTTGCTATAGATATAGACACTTGGAGAATGCCCACCGACGTTGCCGCAACAATAAAAAAAGTGTGGGATAACGAACATTTTCAAGCAAATTACTACAATTATGTTTGGGTCAGAGATTGCCTTGAACTTGCTGATTATCTCTATATGCTGGCGCCGATTAGCGTTTTGTTGAAAATAATAAACCAAAAACCCGGTTTTGATATGAAGAAAGAGCAGTTGATGGAGGTGCTTCGTACTCAACCCTATGACGTGCGTGTGTACAGCGCCAGCGAAAGATTCGTCATTCATGAAAGTAACGAGCCGTATATCGACGAATTGAATCATAACTTCAACAAAGGTTCGTATTATATCCCACCCTTACAAGTTATAGAATCGGGAATTATTGTTACGCCGGCGGCGCGAGTAATTATAACCAATATGTGCAATTATTTTGCATCGACTTGCCACACCAATATCGAGGTGGCGCAGGAATTTTCTTGGACTATCTACGAAGCCCTTGCCCGCGGGCGTGAGGCAGAATATGTGGGCGACATGGCAGGAAAACATCCGAGCGTTATTGATATTCGCGGCGCGGCTACGCGACGCAGAGTAGAAAAGCGACTGCGAAACTTCGTTGAGGAACTTGATCCTCTTGTACGAAAGGTAAATAATCATGG
>CAJOQC010000144.1 GCA_905236785.1 uncultured Selenomonadaceae bacterium | reverse complement strand
ATAAATATATGTGAAGGAGGAAACATCATGGAAAAATTTGACAAGAAAGAAATTGATGCCAAGGTTCGGGAGGGAATGCCCTTTGCTCACCGTTGGCACAATCGTTTTCACATTGAAATGCCCTTTGGGCTTATCAACGACCCCAACGGCCTTTGTTATTACAACGGCGAGTATCATATATTTTTCCAATGGAACCCATTGGGGACGGTGCATAAAAACAAATGCTGGGGGCATACGGCGACACGGGACTTTGTAAACTACGCCATGCCCACCTTGGCCATGCACCCCACCGACGAACATGACAAGGACGGGTGCTACTCCGGCTGCGGCCTGTCGGAAAACGGTAACTTGCGGGTTTTTTACACCTGCAACGCCAAGGACGAACAGGGGGTTCGCACCGCTGCCCAACGTTTTGGGACGTACATGATAAAAGAAGGGGCAATCCGCAAGGACGAAATCGCCGTTCCCCATAACCCGCCGGGGTTTACGGCGCATTTTCGCGACCCCTATGTTTTTTATCGGAACGGGCAAAAGTATTTTGTCTTGGGGGCACAGACCGAAAAAGAGCGGGGTTGCGTTTTGGTGTACCGCGAAAAGGAAGGCAAATGGGAACTCTTGGGAGAATTAAAAACCAAGACCACCGACAGCGAAAAAAAATTCGGCTATATGTGGGAGTGTCCCGCGCTGTTAAAATTTGGGGAGTATGACGTGCTGATGTTCTGCCCCCAAGGCATTGAAGCCCATGACTACAAATATCAAAACGAATATCAGTCCGGCTATTTTGCGGGACACGCCTCCTTTGACAGCATGGAACTTTACCACGGGCGTTTTCAGGAGCTTGACTGCGGCTTTGATTTTTACGCGCCGCAGGTCTTTGCCCATGAGGGGCGGCATATTCTCTTGGGCTGGATGGGTATGCCCGACCATGATGCGGATTACCCCACCGCTGAAAAAGGCTGGCTCTTCTCCCTCACCATGCCCCGGGTTCTTACTTTGCGCCAAGGGCATATTTTCTCCAAGCCCGCCAAGGAGCTTAAAGCCCTTCGCATGGAAGAAAGCGCCGTTGACATCGACGCGCAGGAAACCCAAACCGTTTCCGCCTCCTTGGGCGAGGGCGCGGAAATCCTTCTTGATATTGCCATGGGCAAGGCGCATAATATCGAGCTGTCGCTGAACTACGGCCTTGAAAAAACCGTCATTCGCTACGAACGCTCGGAGCAACTTTTGACAATCGACCGCACGGGCATGAAGCTTGGGGGGCGCGGCGTTCGCAGGGTGAAACTCTTTGCCGACAAACTTTTGTCCTTGCATATATTCGTGGACAGGACAGCCATCGAAATGTTCATGCAACATGGCGAAGAAGCGGCAAGTTTCTTCGTGTTCCCCGAAAAGAACATACTGCCGGAGATGTCCCTTTCCGCCGACGCGCCCATGGAGAGCGTCAGCGGCCGCATTTGGGAGCTTGATGCCATAAATTTCAGGTGAAAAATGACAAACAACATTATTTTTGACGTAAGAAAAGTGGGGGACATAAAAGGCGACTTCTTTGTCCCCTCCTATCAGCGGGGCTATCGTTGGGGCGCGGAGGAAGTTTTGCGCCTCCTTAACGACATCAGCGAGAGCGCGGGGAGCAACTATTGCCTGCAACCGGTGGTGGTGCGAAAAAACGCCGACCGTTACGAGCTTATCGACGGCCAACAACGGCTCACGACTTTGTGGCTCATATATAGGCACATAAGCGAGTATTTGCCGAAATCAAAACCTAAGTTTTCCGTTGACTACCAAAACCGCAAGGAAACGGCGGCGTACCTTTTGAACATCGACCCGGAAAAAAGCGAAGCCAATATAGATTTTTGGTTTATAGCCAAAGCCTACCAAAACATCAAGGAATGGTTCGGCGAGGACGAAAACGATGCGTCCTTAAAGGCTTTTAATCTGTTTAAGCAGCTTGCCGAAAGCGTGCAAATTATTTGGTATGAAACCGACGAGGCGGACGAAAGCGAAGCAATATCCATTTTTACCCGCCTAAACAGCGGCAAAATCCCCCTCACCAACGCCGAACTGGTAAAGGCCATGTTTTTGCGGCAAAACAACGAAACCAAACTGCGGCGCGAAGAAATTGCTTATCAGTGGGACAGCATCGAGCAAGACCTTCACGATAATTCCCTGTGGTGCTTTTTGACCAACGCGGCGGCGGGGGAGTATCAAACGCGAATTGATCTGGTGCTTAACCTCATGGCGAAAAAGCCCCCCGATGCCCGGGAAGAATATTATACATTCTTTTACTTTGACGCTCTGCACCGGCAAAAGAACCTTGATGATATTTGGCGGGAAATTCAGAAAAATTTTCTGCTTCTTAAAAATTGGCGGGAAAATCACGAGTTGTATCATAAGATAGGCTATCTGATTGCCGCTGAGTGCGCCGACCTGCGGGAGATTTACGACCTGGCGGCGGGCAAAAAGAAGGACGAGTTTTTGGCGGCCTTGGACGAAAAAATAAAAGACAGCGTAAAATCCGACGTCAACTACGGGGAACTAAGCTACGAAAAGCGGGGGGACTACGAAAAAATAAGCCGTCTGCTACTGCTGTTTAACGTGGAGTCCGTGCGGAGAAACGGCGAAGAAAGCCAATGGTTCCCTTTTGACAAGTTTAAGTTCGGCGGCGAAAAAAAGAAAAGTTGGACTTTAGAACACATCCATGCCCGAAAGTCCGAAGGCTTGCGAACCAAGGAGGCATGGCAAAGCTGGCTTTTGGTTCACGCTGACGCAGTGGAGAAACTGGCCAACGAAGAAAACTTGGCGCGGGAAATGAAGGAGGCGGCCGCAAGGGCGAACCTTGCGCGCAACGAATTTCTGGCTCTTGCCGAAGATGCTCTTAGCGCCCTCTCCGCCGACGCGACGGAAAACGAACTGCACACCATCGGCAACTTGGCTCTGCTGAAATTTGAGGACAATGCCTACTTAAACAACGCCGCCTTTGACGTAAAACGGGATTTTATAATAAAACTTGACAGCGACGGCAAGTATATTCCCTTTTGCACAAAAAAAGTGTTTTTGAAATACTACACCCCCGCAACGGAAAACCAACTCCACTTTTGGAGCAAACGCGACCGACAGGCGTACATCGGCGCGATTAACAAGGTTTTGGGAAAGTATTTGTCCGAACCCATTGACGAAGGAGGAATTTTATGACACCCACAACCCCTGTTTCCTTTGCGGAGATTTTTGACGGCGCGACGGGAATAAAAAAAATAGAAATTCCTCCCATTCAAAGGGATTATGCCCAAGGACGACGCTCTGCGGAAACGAACCGGGTGCGCGAAAGGTTTCTTGATGCCCTCTACAAAGCCGTGACGGAAAAGGCCGTCACCCTTGATTTTATTTACGGCGACATAAAGGACGGAGTTCTTATTCCCCTTGACGGGCAACAGCGGCTCACCACCTTGTTCCTACTTTATTGGTATGCGGCCAAAAAAGAAAACGCCCCCCAAAGGGAGCAGGATTTTCTGGCGGGGTTTAGCTATGACACCCGCTATTCCGCCCGCAATTTTTGCGCCGAATTGGTGAAATTTTCGCCGCAATTTCAAAAAAATCTCAAGAAGGAAATAACCAACGAGGCATGGTTTCCCGCCGCGTGGCAAAAAGACCCCACCGTAAACGCCATGCTTGTCATGATTTGCGCCATCGACGAAAAATTCAAAGACGTAAAAAATCTTTGGGGCAAGCTGAAAAACGGCGCGATTACCTTTTATTTTCAACCCGTTAAGGACATGGGGCTTACTGACGACCTATACATAAAAATGAACTCACGGGGCAAGCCGCTAACCGCCTTTGAGCATTTTAAGGCGGAGTTGGAGCGGAAAATCCGCGCTTTCGACGAAAAACTTGCCGAAACAATGGGCAGCAAAATCGACCGCGAATGGACAAATCTCCTTTGGTCGTACTGCAACGAAAACCACATTGTCGATGAGGCTTTTTTGCGCTATTTTAGGTTTGTTTGCGACGTTATTTGCTATGAAAAGGGCGAATCGCCCCAAGAAGGGCAGGACGAGTTTGACTTAATCGAAGAGTGTTTTAACCACGCCAACTTGGGGAGCAACGGCAAAACAAAAGCGCGGCAAAACGCGCAAACCGTGACCGAATATTTTGATTGTTGGCTCAGGGTGAACTCCCCCGCCGAATTTGCGGCGGAGTTTATGTGTAGCGAGCATGAAACGGGGAAAATCATGGTCGATGGGCGGTACGACGTGGACATTTTTAAGGACTGCCTCAATAATTATTCGGACAAAAGCGGCCGACTGCGTCAGTTCCCCTTAAACCGCATGGTGCTTTTGTACGCAGTAACCTGTTATTTGCAAAATCAAAACACGGCAGCCAAGGCGGATTTTGGGCGGCGGCTTCGCATTGTCAACAATTTGATACAAAATTCGGCGGACGAAATAAGCGACCGCGCCGACCGCAACCGTATGCCCGCCATCTTGGCGCAAACGAAAAACATTATCCTGACGGGGAAAATCGACAAAAACGTGAAAAATTCCTTTAACGCCCATCAACTGCGGGAAGAAGAAGAAAAGACGGAATTTTTGGCGAAAAACCCCGCCGCCTATGACATACTGACAAAGTTGGAGGACAGCCCCATTTTGCATGGTCAAATAAGCATACTGGGGCTGAAGAATTTGCATCTGACGGACAAATTCATTGCTCTTTTCGGCATTGATTGGGACAAGGTGGACTGCGCTCTTATGACTGTGGGGGATTACGGGCAAAAGGAAGGGAAAGGCACTCTTTATCAATACGGCTCCAAAAACAATATATCGGCGTGGGACGCGCTTTTTCACAAAAGTTCCAACCGAGGCTTTGAGGCCACGGGGCGGATTTTGGCGGAGCTTTTGGAATTGCCACGGATAACCGACCAAGCCTTGACGCAAAAAATCGAAAATTTTTTGGCGGAATGTGAAAACAAAAAGAGTTTTTCTTGGCGGTATTACTACGTTAAATACGCCGCTTTTCGCCCCGGCAAGTACGGCAAATACAGTGATTATTACGCCCACGGGGACGGGCGGCTTCTTTGCGTGTTGCAAACGTTGCAAAGAATTTCTTCAAGCACCTACGACCCATATATCGCCGCCGCCGACAAAGCCCATGTTTCGCGGGAACACTACGGCCAACGGCTGATTTATCCAAACTGCAACGTATACATAACATCAAAGAGCGATGCTTTTGAAGTTCGCAACATGGACACCGACAAACTTATGGAAACTCTGCCCATAAAGAAAACCGCCGAGGGCGAAGACGGGGAAAACCGGGTGGAAAAGCTGAAAAAATACATAACGGACAACAAAATGTCATAATTAACGAAGCACTGCATAAATGAACTCGTGCCATTGCCGAGAGATTTTTTCGGCAGACAAGGAATGACGCAGTATGCCGGAAAAAGACACGGCAAGGGTGCGGACGAATTATGCAGTGCTTCCTTAAGGCTACAGCCGCAAGAAAAAAAATTTCTTGCGGCTGTAGCCTTAATTATTCTCTGTTTGTATTTGTTTCCATTTTGAAGGTGTTGGTTCTATCGGAAAATAGTTGCTAAATAATGGTGGAGATGAGGAGAATCGAACTCCTGTCCGAAAATATTGTTGCACAGATTCTCCGAGCGCAGTCTGTGTTTAATTTAGACGACCGATAGCCCGCAGACAGGCCAAAAGTCGCCGAGTCCGAAAAAAATTCTCCCTAAAGGCTCACGGACAAAACCCAAGGAATATCCCGCAGTTGACCTCTTGTCCGCCCTTGCGGGAAAGAACGAACAGAGGTGACCTTAAGCGGCCAAAGCGTAATCTTCGTTTGCTTTTATATTTAATAAAAGTCCTGCCATTTTACGAGGCGACAGACCTCGGCTCGCTGCCCATACACCATCTATCCCCGTCGAAACCATTACATCCCCACGGTTACACGGTGCAATCTATCATATTTTTTCTTATTTGTCAATAAAGGAAGCACTGTATAATTCCTCCGCCCCCTTGCGGGTCTTTTTCCGGCATACTGCGTCAAATGCCACTCGACGTAGCTAAAGCTACAACTTTGCGGCATTTTCCTTGTCTGCCGAAAAAATTCCTCGACAACGGCACGAACTCATTTATGCAGTGCTCCCTAAATCATGCCGCAATATCAACATTCGCGCCGCGATATTTGTTCACGGCGTCGGATTCTTTCATGTCCTTTTGGTACGGATTGTCCTCGTTGAAATATTTTATCTGGGTGTTGGTGACACCGCCGGATATATACGTCCTGCCGCACTCCGGGCAAATGTCGGTTTTTAGGCGAACGCTGACATGCTCCACTTCGCCGTTGTTGCGCTCGGCTTTTTCGTAAGCATTGGCCACATGTTCATGTTCATGCCCCAAAACAACGGCCGCCGCATTGTCGGGGTTAATATGCCCCGGGCTTTTGAAGGATACCATTTCATCAGAACCGTCTTGATATTTGCGGTTCTTACAGGTTTGGCATTCTTCCGGAGAGGATTTGTAACCGGGCTTTTTACGCGCCGAGTCATAAGGACTTTCGTCCTCTTCTTCGCCGAAAATCGGATTGGTATTTGCGTTTTCTTCGCCATAGGGTGTTTTTTGATTATTAAAATAATTGCTGTCATAAGGACTAAAAAAAGACTGGCCGCCAACAGATGCCACAGACATTGTTTTCACCTCCGAATATTATACTCGCAAGCAATGAAAGTTGCCAAAACGGGAACGCCTGACCGCGAGTATGTGCATAGAGCGTAGGAGCTTAGCCCGTAAATTATAACGCTCTTTAGTATAAAAAATGCGAGCCTGCAAACACCGTCGCAGACCCGCAAAAGAGTTACGCCAAACGCGCCGCAACCTTCAGCCCTTTGATACTGTCGAGCCACTCGTCAACGGCAATCTCTTCCGTGTCGGCGGCCTCCAAGCCGGCATATTCGCGAAAATCACTGTTGCCGCAGACTTTAGCCGCCCGCGTAAACTGCCTGACCCGCGCATGTACCTTTACGATGCCGTCTTGCCATTGGGAGGAAACTTCCATTTTCATATTTGACAACTCCTTACGTCACAACAAAATGAACACTTCCACAAATCCATCCGTTGCGCGTTGGGCGTCGCAAACCCCCGCCGACAGAATCAAAAGAGCTTCCTATTTGCGTTGATTATAACACAAACAGAAAGCTCTTGGCAATATATCACAAAAGAAAATTTTTACTTTGTCCGCCGACAAACTTACATACTTACTTCGGACATGGTGTAATTGTGGAAATCGTCGTAAACAACTTTATATTTGTTCGTTACGGTGGTTACCTCATAATCAAAGCGTTGGTTGCCGCTGCGGGGGGTTGCGCCCCATGTGGGAAGTTCCACTTCTTGGGATTCAAGGGATTTGCGCGAGCCGGCGTTGGTGCTTTGGTCGTCAATCTCCGCCGCCATGATAAAGCCGTTTATTTTGCCCGTACCCGTTATGGTCACTTTGCTGTAGGGCGCGTATATTACGCCGTTAAAATCCGCTTCCAAATGCAAAGTGTAGGGCGCGGACTGGGTTGTGGCAGTGGCGGTGTCGCCTTTGCTGTTGTAGGAACCGTCGGAGGAATTGATGCGCGGCGCATCGTTGGCGGTGCGATTTGGATCCGGGCCGTCATACGCAATAACAAGGGGTTTTTCTTGGTATTCCTGAACATTTACCGTGATGGGTTGTACATAGGTCTTGCTACTCCCCACGATAACCGGCTCGCTTTCAAAGCGCATAAAGAGCGGCACTTCGTTGTTGTCGCTGATATTGTCGTCGGTTATGTTAAGAACGGTGGCGCGAATGTTTGAGTTACTGCCCACATTGGGCCGGTCGAGGAACAACCCCGTAATCTCAGAGCCGTCGCTTGATGCTTTGCGAATAAGGTCGCTGTCAAGGGTATACTCAAGCTGTTTTAAGTTGTTTGAGCGTGATTTTACCGTATCCATACCGTAGGAACAAAATCTGTCAGAACCGTTAAGATAGGCGGCATAAAGGCTTTTGCTAAGATTGCCGCGCTTGGTTATGCTGTCTATGTAGCTGCTGTAACTTGTCGTGAAGTATTTGGAACTTCTGTCGCCGTAGCCTTTTCTTGTGGTGATCTTGCCGTCCGTGCCTTTAATCGAAAAGGAATCTCCGCCGTCATGAATAGTTTCCCAATAAAAGTTGGGTACGGTGTGGTAAATATTGGCGTTCACGGTTTTTATAAATTCGGTGATGTCCTTATCTTCTGGCACGGTATCGAAAGAAGGCATAACCATGGCGACGGCGTTTGCGTCAATCGGCCAGCTTTCGATGCCGAAGAACCGCGCAAAACTCATGGGAACGGTATCGTTGACGTTCACGCGATAGCAATACGCATCGGCATAGGAGGCGGTTTTGCCGGTTACCTGTGTGACGGTGACGGGCATCTTCCACAATTCGGTGTCGTCATTGCTTAAGGTAACTTTATCGCCGGTGTTGGACGTAACGTAGCGTGCGGCTTCCGTGTATCCTTTTGTTTTATCGCTTTCTTTGGTGAAGGTGTATTCTTTGCTACCGATTTTGACCGTAATGGTGTTGCCGTTTTCCGTGATGTCGGAGGCGGGGACAAGCGTCAGTTTGCCGTTTTGCACATAGACCGACGCGCCGGCAATGGCTGCGGCATCGGCGGCGTTTTGCAAATTGGAGCCTTCGACGTAATACTTGCCCACATCAACGCCAACTGCACCCATAAACATAAGCCCCGCCATGCCCAAGGCTGCGGCCACCAACATTGCGCCCTTTTCCGAATTTCGCCGCATTTTTTTAATTCTTTGGCTGAAATAAGGTATTCCAATCATTGATAAATCCCTCCGGAGTTTAGAAGAATATATTGTCAAACTCGCCTATAATATACAGGAAAAAAACTTGAATTTCAAGAATTTTTGCGTTGTTTTAAGGTGGCTGTGTAAATTGTTGTCAACGCATCATACGTCGGCAATTTCGTCTTGAGTCAGGGATTTTAGTCCTTGGCCGTTTAAGGCGGCTTCCGCCTTTTTCGTGTCAGCTACGCGGAAAATCATGTATGCTCCTTTTTTGCCGGCAAAGGCATACATATATTCGATGTTGACGTTTACAGCGGCGAATTTATCCAGCAACCTGTTTAAGTCGCCGGCTTTGTCGGAAATTTCGTATGCCAGCACGGGGGTTAAAGAGGCTATGAAATTTTCTTCCTTAAGGATATTTGTCGCCACATAAACGTCGTTCACCAACATACGAACAATCCCGAAATCTTTGGTATCGGCCAAGGACAAGGCGCGAATGTTAATGTCGTGCGAAGCCAAAACGTCGGTCATTCTTTTTAACATTCCCGGCTTGTTTTCAAGAAAAATCGAAATTTGTTTTATGCTCATGTCGCTCTCTCCTTTCAAATTTTGCGCTTGTCTATGACGCGAACGGCCTTTCCTTCGCTGCGGGCGATTGTTTTTGGCGCAACCAAGGAAACTTTCGCTTTTATGCCGAGCATGGTTTTTATGCCATCCGAGAGTGTTTTTCTGCGTTCGTCAATTTCGCCCACGTTATCCGTAAACATATCGGGGGTCATTTCGACCTTGACATCGAGAGTATCGGTGTTGTTCACCCTATCGACGATAATTTGATAATTTGCGGCGTAGCCGTTGTTTAACAATACCGTTTCTATTTGGCTCGGGAACACGTTTACGCCGCGAATGATGAGCATATCATCCGAACGGCCTTTTGGTTTTTCCATGCGGATGTGGGTTCTGCCGCAGGAGCATTTTTCGCGGGTGAGGCGGCAAATGTCGCGGGTACGGTAACGAAGCAAGGGGAAGGCCTGTTTGTCGAGGGAGCTAAAGACCAACTCGCCGTATTCGCCTTCGGGTAAAACTTCGCCGGTGTCGGGGTTTATTATTTCGGCGTAAAAATGATCCTCGTTTATGTGCATACCCTTTTGTTCGGAACATTCAAAAGCAACGCCGGGTCCGGAAATTTCCGTTAAGCCGTAAATGTCGTAGGCCTTAATGCCGAGAGTTTTTTCAATGTCGCGTCGCATTTCCTCTGACCATGCCTCCGCGCCGAAAATGCCAATTTTAAGCGGAATATCTTCGGGGGCATACCCCATTTCTTTCATTGCTTCGCCAAGATAGGCGGCATAACTTGGAGTACAACAAAGAATTGTCGCCTGCAAATCCATTATGAACATAATTTGCCGTTCCGTATTGCCGGAACTTGCCGGCACGGTGAGGCAACCAAGTTTATGAGAGCCGCCGTCAAGCCCTGCGCCGCCGGTAAACAATCCGTAGCCGTAGGCTATGTGGCAAACGTCATCCTTTGTGCCGCCCGCCGCCGCCAATGCTCGCGCACAACAATCGTTCCACATATCAATATCTGCTTGGGTGTAAAAGGATACGACTCTTTTGCCCGTTGTGCCGGAGGTAGAGTGGATGCGCACACAGTCTTTTAAGGGTACGGCCAACAGCCCTTGCGGATACGCCGATTTTAAGTCCGCCTTGGACAAGAATGGCAATTTTTTTATATCGTCAAGGGATTTAATGTCCGAAAGGTTTACTCCCTTATCGACCATTTTTTTTCGATAATACGGCACGTTTTCGTAAACGTGTTTAATTTGTCGCAGAAATTTTTCGTTTTGCAGTTCTTTTATTTTTTCCGGCGACATACATTCAAATTCTTCTTGAAAATAATTTCCCATAATCTGCCCTTTCATTGCGGCTTCGTCGGCTTTAACCGTCAAAGTTCGTCATAAAAATGAGTGCAAGCGATATTTGCATACACCGATTTAATGTTTGTTCGCCGCTTATTATAACAAACGGAAGGGACAATAACAAGAACCATTGACTTTTGATGTTTTTGTCATTAAAATTAAGTCTTGCTGAAGATAAATATTTTGGTACAGAGGAGGAAATAAAAATAATGTTCCTAAAAAATAAATTATCGCGGAAACACTGTATTGCCCCGGCAGTGGCAGCCTTTGCCTTGACGGCGGTCATGTTTTCCGGCTGTTCGGCGGTGTCCGTAAACGAGGGCGGCAATGCTACGGCAAGCGCGGGTTTTGAAAAAAACGCGGCGGCGGCCGGCAATATATCCGAAGCTCGCAACACGCCCGCCGTTCGCGTCGCCAAGTCGGTAGGCCCTGCCGTCGTCGGCATCACCAACAAGGCCGTGGCGCGGGATTGGTTCAATAATCCCGTGCAGACTCAAGGCGTAGGTTCGGGCGTGATTTTTCAAAAGGACGGGTACATAGTCACCAACAATCACGTTATCGAAGGTGCGAAGGAGCTTATTGTGTCCCTGTCTGACGGGCGCACATTTAAGGGGCGGCTTATCGGCGCAGATTCTCTTACAGATATTGCTGTTGTGAAAATTGACGTTGACGGCGACTTGCCGGCGGCTGTTTTTGGCGACAGCGACAATGTGGTGGTGGGCGAACCGGCCATTGCCATCGGTAACCCGTTGGGCTTGGAGTTTCAAGGCAGCGTGACGGTGGGGGTAATCAGCGCGCTAAACCGCACGCTTGAAATAAGCGATCGCCGCGTAAAACTTTTGCAAACCGACGCGGCCATTAACCCCGGCAATTCAGGCGGCGCGCTTGTAAATGCCGACGGCGCGGTTATCGGCATCAACAGCGCGAAATTGGCGGCAAGCGGCGTTGAGGGCATGGGCTTTTCCATTCCCATAAACACGGTGCAAACCATAATAAAAGAGCTTATGGAAAAAGGTTATGTGGCGCGTCCCTTCCTTGGCGTTACCGTGTTTGACAAGGAAACTGCCCTTCGTTACGGCTACCAGCTAAACATAAACAAGGGCGTGTATGTTTTCCGTGTGAGCCTTGATGCCCCGGCGGGTAAAGCGGGAATGGCGCGGGGCGATGTCATTTTGAAAATCGACGGCACCGAAACCAACAGCGTCAGCGAGCTTAGGAACATAATCGCCAATCACAAAGTCGGTGACAAGGTAAACGTTCACTATGAGCGTGACGGTCATGAACGCGATATTGAAATAACCTTAGAAGAAATTCCCCGTGACAATTAAAATTTCCCGTTAAATTTCCATGCTACTCTTCAATTAAAATCGTACAGTCATAATTGAAGAGTAGCATCGTTCGTTGTTATGGCAAAAAAATCCTTCCCCTTACGGGGAAGGATTTTTCGTATAGCAACACGAAAATTATTCTGCTGTGAAAGGCAAAAGCGCGATGTTGCGGGCGCGCTTAATGGCAAGCGTCACCTGACGTTGATGTTTTGCGCAGTTGCCGGATATGCGGCGCGGTAAAATTTTCCCGCGCTCGGTGGTAAAGCGACGAAGGCGCGCAACGTCTTTGTAATCGATATGCTCGATTTTATCTACACAAAACGAGCAGACTTTGCGACGCGGCCTTCTGCTTCTGTCTCGCTTAATCAAATCTATTCCTCCATTCTCCGAAAAGTAAAGCAAGCAACAGCTTGCGTCTCTTCAATCAAAAACTTTCTAAATTTAATTGAAGAGTAGCATCAGAACGGAATGTCCTCATCTTCCATATCGCCGCCGAAATCGGCAGGTTTACTACTCGCAGAACGCGAAGTTTGGGCGGGCGGCGCGCCTTGATAGTCGGCATCGCCGGGGAAACTGTCATCGTTACTGTTACTACGACTGTCGGAGTTTTTAGAATCCAAGAACTCCAAATTGTCAATAACTACTTCAACGACATATCTTTTTGTGCCGTCTTTGGCTTCGTAACTTCTTGATTGCAAACGCCCCTCAACACCTATACGTCTGCCTTTGGTGAGATTATTACCGCAAATTTCCGCTAATTTGTCCCAAGCCACAAGAGTAAAAAAATCCGCTGTTTGTGTGGCATTATCACGGCGAAAGCGACGATCGACAGCCAAGCTCATTTGTGCCACCGCCAAACCGTTTTGCGTGTATCTAAGTTCGGGGTCGCGAGTTAAGCGGCCGATAAGAATAACTCTGTTCATAAATCAGTTTTCCTCTTCTGCGTTTTCTTTGCTGTCGCTGTCGGAATACTCGTCAACGCGGACGATCATGTGCTTCAATAAATCGTCGGTTATCTTCATGACGCGGTCGCACTCGGCAACGCAAGCAGGTTCGCAGGTAACATAGAACAAGCAGTAATATCCGTCGGTCATGTCTTTAATTTCGTAGGCAAGACGACGTTTGCCCCAAGCATCCACTTTGTCAATCGTGCCGCCGTTGTTGGCAATGAGTTTTTTGAATTTCTCGATTACGGCGTTTATTGCTTCTTCTTCCATCATTTTCACGATGAAAATTATCTCGTATTTACGCACCAAAATCACCTCCTCTGTGGTCGTAAGGCTCTTAGCAACAAACCAAGAGCAGAGAAAGAACACAGGCGATTATATCATTGCCCGGAAAATATTGCAAGAGCCAAATTAAGGCGTTCGGCCAACTCGGCTTTATATAGCCGCCAGCGAAATTCATAGATGCCAAAGCGCGGATGCGGCACGTTTATTCGCTTTAACAGATACGGGTCGGTTTCTTCGTTGTTCAACCCCGCGTCGCCGGTCACCGCGCAAAGGTACTCGTTATCCCGGAGCAATACGGGATCTCTTTTCGCGTCATATTTGCCGTTGGGGTAGGAGAAGGCGAACACGGTTTTTATTCCGTTCCATTCCATAAGCAGTTTAGAAAGACGCACTTCTTCGTCGGCCTTTTCTGCATCGAGGGTCGTAATGGGCAAATGATTGGCGGAATGGCTGCCGATTTCCATGCCGTTTTCCTGCAACGCTCTAAGTTCGTCCCAAGTGAGATAACCTTTTTCGTTTATGTTATTGGTTATCATAAAGACCACGGCTTTCATTTTGCGTTCGGTCAAAATGGGCAACAGCTCATGAAAATTATCGGTGTAGCCGTCGTCAAAGGTAATGATAATGGGCTTTTCGGGCATGGTAAATTTACCCTTTTTGGCTTTCATGAAATCAATCAGGGTTATGGTGGTGTAGCCATTGGCGACAAGGTAATCCATTTGCGCGGCAAATTCCGGCGGCGGCACATTGTAGCTATAGCCGTCGCTGTTGTCGGTTTTTGTCACGCGATGATACTCAAGTATGGGGAAGCCTTGCGGCGCGGGCAACGAACGCAAATATAGCAACAGCCCCACCCCCGCCAAGGCAAAAATAACGGTGAGGATTATTGCGGTTTTAACAATTTTTTTCTTAATCACGGTTGTCAAATCCTTACATTTAGCGTAAGCTGTTATCGGTAAACATTATTTTTGCATGATAACGCCTGTCGGCGGACATTGCAAGGTTATACTTTTGGTAAAACAGCAAGAACGTAAAATGTTGTTAAGGGCATCTCTAAAAACTCGCTTTTATACCTCCTCCCGTCGGCTACGCCGACACCCTCCTCCAAGAGGAGGGCTGATTT